>NZ_JBALPC010000024.1:0-998 GCF_036965225.1 Bacillus sp. JJ1474
TCTTGCTAAATTATGTAGTATTTCATAATCTATAGTTTGAACATTAATATCTTCAAGTTGAATACTAATTGCTTTTTTATCTTTTCTTAAATGGGCAAGCAAATATCTATAAACTACCTGTTCATATCCTTTTTTGGCAGGTATATTAATATAACCATTCATATTACCACCGTAAAACCTAAATATCCGTTTTGAAAATCCTTTAGATTCAAAATATACCAATGGAGCAAAACCTTTTAGCTCCTCATTCTCATAAAAAAGAATTATTTTCTCTTTATATTTTTCCCCAAAATATTTTTTCCACAATAGCATCCAATCGTAATCAAAAAAAACAGTAGTATTATTTTGAAATTGAAATTTTACGATTTCATTTTTACATTGTATTAATGAATCATACTCAACTATGTTCATCTAAAACACTCCTAATTTTTAAGTGCATCGAAAATATTTGATAAATTCATTTTAATTTTTGACAATTCAAACATTACCTGCATTAATGCTGCCGATACTCCTTCTCTATATGAAGGAAAAATAAACAAATTTGTTAAAAATGAAACCATCTATTCATTTTAATTTTGTTTGGTTCTTGTCTATTTATTCCATTTCCATTAAGAAGTTTTCTAGTGTTTTCTTGGAGTAAATTGGAATAGTCAGTTCCAAACTCTTCATTTATTACCTCATAAGCTTCATTCAATTTAAATGAACTCCTTGATAAACGATGTGAATCGGATGCAATAAAATGAGTTAAATGATGTTTAATTAATTGAAGAGAAAACTTCCGTAGCTTCTTTCCTTTATAACCTATTAAACTCGAGGCTGTAATTTGAGTAGCTGCTCCGTTCATTACTAATTGATGTAAAATATCAGGATTCTCCCTAATCTGAACATTTCTTTCGGGGTGAACGATGATAGGAGTGATTCCTTCTAATTGTATATTGAATAAAAGCTTCACAGCATAAGCAGGTACATGAGTATCTGGTAATTCAACTAATAAATAT
>NZ_JBALPC010000024.1:1026-14905 GCF_036965225.1 Bacillus sp. JJ1474
ATTTAAAGTCAATATTTTCCCAGCTTTATAATCTTCAAGAAGCTCCCCATAAATTCGGGGCTCTTGACCAGGTAAAATTTTTACTGGGATTTTTGCTTTCCTTAACTTCGAATTTAACTTATTAACCTTTGCAAGTATTTTGTTTCCCTTATTATAATACCGTCCATTTTTGTGATGTGGTGTTGCAAAAATAGTTGTTATTCCTTTACTAGCTGCATGTTTAGCCATTCCTATACTTTCAATAAGGTCTTTTGCTCCATCATCAATACCAGGGAGAATATGACAATGAATATCAATCACCTTCCCCACTCCTCCGCTTTTTATCACATTTTTTAAAGTGTTTAAGATCGAATTGATTAGCTATGATCATCATAGTAATAATAATCTGTATAATTCAACTTAATATTATTGAGAACTGCTCCTAATAATCTCGCATTTACGTTCAGTAATAAAGTTTTGGCCTTTTCTGCATGTTCATATTTTGTTTTCCCACAATTAATAACCAATATCGCGCCATCACATTGATTAGCGAGTATTTGAGCATCAGTTACCGGAAGAATTGGCGGTGTATCAATAATAACCAAATCAAACTGCTCACTAATCGTCTTTAATAATTCGCTCATTGCTTGTGAACTGAGTAATTCAGATGGGCTAGGTGTGATTGGTCCGCTAGTCAATACATACAGGTTTTTAATTCTTGTTTCTTGTATAGCTTCATTTAATGGTATATGTTTAATAATTACAGATGTTAAGCCAAACATATTCTGTTTCTTAAATACATCATGAACCATTGGTTTCCGAAAGTCGGCGTCAATTAACAGTACTTTTTTCCCTTGTTGCGAAAACACAACAGCTAAGTTTGAGGATGTAATAGTCTTACCTTCACCAGGGTTTGATGAAGTGACCATGATAATACGGTTCTCACGATCAATATTAGAATATTCAATGTTTGTCCGAATGGTTCGATATTGCTCAGAAATTGGTGACTTTGGTTTAGAGATTGTGATTATTTTCCTTTTGTTTACTTTTTCTTTCTTTTTAAAAAGTCCCCGAAAATTCCATAGGTTCTTCATCCCCATCTTAAATGATTTTTTTCCTTCATCCTTCTGAAAGTAGCTGCCAGCTTGCACTGGTATCGAACCTAGTATTGGAATATCCAAAAAATGCTTAATATCATTCTCTGCCTTTATTGTGTTATCCAAATATTCTAATAGCAGCACTAGACCAATCATAGCTAAGAGACTAACCGTAAAAGCAATGAACATGTTTATAATCGGACTTGGTTTGATTGGTACGCTGCTAGTATCTTCATCTGCCATTGATAAAATGGATACATTGTCTATATTCATAATCACTTTAACTTTATTTTGAAACACATTTGCTATTGTGTTCGCCATCTTTACAGCTTTTTTTAGATCCTTGTCTTGGGTCGTAATGGTCACTACTTGTGAGTTATGTTCACTTGAAACACTAATTTGATTACTTAGTTCTTTTAAAGATGCATTTAAATTCATTTCGTTCTTTACTAAATCTAAAATTGCAGGACTTTTAATAATAACTCGATAAGTATTTATTAACTCTAGATTACCTTGTATATTGATAGCTCCCCCTGACTGTTGATCGGAATTCGTTTGATTGATTAGCAACTGAGTGGAAGTTTCATAAATAGGCGTTAAGTATTTATAGCTTACAATTCCAGTAACAAGAACTGAAAGTGACGTTATTAATACGATTAGTATTATACGTTTTAGTACAATTTTAAAAATATCCTGAATCCTTATACTCTCTCCCATCGAAATGAACCTCCACAAATTTATTAATAAGCCCTTAAATATCATGAACAATCTATTTCATATTAATTTATATATATGCAATAAAAATACTGTTCATCATAGTTAATTATTCGAAGAAGGAAAGGAAAATTTAGTTCAGATTACTTGACCAATTTATAAACACTGAAGCCCTTAATAAAAAGGATGGAGAAAATGTCTCCATCCTTTTTACTAAGGGCTTAAACTTAAACTATTATAAATATATAAAAAATCGCTCCTACAAAAACTCCCACTCATTCAGCGAATCCACTACATAACTAGGCCTCTTTTCATACCTGCCCAGCAATTCCTTCGTCGTTACTCCAGTATGAACGAGCAAAGTATCAAGACCTGCATTCATCCCCGCTAATATGTCGGTATCATAATTATCCCCGACCATAAGGGTATCTTCTTTTTTCGTCCCAAGTACTTGAAGAGCTTGTTCCATAATTATGGATTCTGGCTTTCCGATAAAAATTGGCTTAGTTTGCGTAGAAACAGTAATAACTGATGTTAACGAACCATTGCCTGGCAGAAGCCCTCTCTCTGTCGGGATTGCTATATCTCCATTTGTCGAAATAAAGGTAGCGCCATTTCTGACTGCCAAACAAGCAGTAGCCAGCTTTTCATAAGTAATGGAGCGGTCAATCCCAACGACAACATAATCTGCATTCTCTTCAACAATTGCAAATCCCTTGTCTTGCAGGGCATTCCTTATGCCTTCTTCTCCTACACAATAGACCGAGGCATCCTGCTTCTGTTCATATATGTAATTAGCCGTTGCCATACTGGTTGTAAAAACCTGAGCTTCCGTAGCGGGTATCGTAAATTGGCGGAGCTTTTCTGCCACCTGGGCAGGCGTTCTCGAGGAATTGTTCGTAACAAAAAGATAAGGAAGCCCACGCTCACGAAGCTGCTGAACAAAATCTGCTGCTTCTTTAATCAATTCCGTTCCTCTATACATTGTCCCATCCAGATCAATTAAATAGCCTTTATATTTACCCATATTTCATCACTCCCTACTACAGTGATTCAGCATCATTAATTCCTAAACGCGGAAACTGGACCAAGCTCATGAAGTAAGTATGCTCTGACTTTCTCGGGAAATTGCTTTAAAACGGATAAATGCTTGCTAAATTCCGCCTTGACTTCATCGTGATTTACCTCAGTATAGTTTTGAACAAGCATTTTGCGGTATTTAATAATATGTTTACAGCTTTTGGTTAATTCATTATGAATGACCTTTTCATCATCCAGAATGTCCACAATATCATCATAGCTCCCAGGATCACGCATAATGAATCCATCAATCATGGCATTCCCAACATCGAGAATCGCTTCAATAATTAGCTGGCTTGTCCGTTCCAGTGCAGCTTTTTCAAACTGTGAATTAAGATCTTTTATTTCTTCTAAGAATGCAAATTGCTGTTCTAAAAACACAAGAGTTGTTTCAATTTTTTCCCGATCAACAAAGTACAAATTTCTCACCCTTCTTCCATTACGATAGCTTTAATCCCTTTTCTAGAAAATCTGGACGAGCATAATAATAGCCTTGCGCTAAATCAACTTTATTTCTTGAAAGGACTGAGGCTTCTTCTTTATTTTCGATTCCTTCTGCTACTACTAAAGAACCGGCCTCCTTCGCAATAATTAGTAATCCTTTTAACATTGACTCTTTTACCGAATTTTTATCTATATCCTGAATGACAGAACGATCAATCTTAATAATATCTGGCATGATTTCACTTATAGAGTGCAAGCTTGCGTATCCGGCACCTGTATCATCAATGGCCACACGGAAACCAAGCATTCTCAACACCTTTATATTGTATAAAAAGTTCTCCATCCCTTCAATGGCATCACGCTCTGTGATTTCAAGAGTTATTTGCCTTGGGGAGATATTCTTATACTTTGCAAGCATATTCTTAATATCACGAATAAATCGTTCATGCCCTAATGTTATAGGTGTAAAGTTAATAAAGATATCGTGTGTGCATCCCGTTTTATAAATCTGTTGAAGGGTTTTTTCGAAAACAATCATCTCAAGGTCATATAGCATCCCTGTCTGCCGAGCTATAGAGAAAAGCTGGAGCGGACTTTCCAATACAGAGCCCTTCGGACCGCGGGTCAGCATTTCCCATGCCCTCACCTCACCTGTGGCAATATCTATAATCGGCTGAGCCAGAAGGTATATATCTTTTTGTGCCACTATTCGATTAACCATATACAGCATTTCATTATATTCAGATTGAACTCGCTTCTCTGCCATGGAAAGTGCATGCTGATTTGCTTTTAAAATGGCCTCTTGGATCGAATAATGTCTTTTCTCAATAAACATATAGCCTGTTTCAAACACTGGTTTCGCAAGAGGAACTAGTTCAGCTAGTTTTTTTTCAGAAAGTCTTAGAATTTTTTTCATTTTTTTATCAATATCTGTAACAGAATGACTATCATGGTTAACCTTCATAAACAGTGTCAGACCATCACTTGAATAATCATGAAGAGCCATAATTTCTTCTGACTTTACTTCGTCTTTGATCACATCTTGAAAAGTCAGCTTTAATAATTGAATAAAACCTGTATACCCCTGTTCTCCAAGCTGTTCCGGCAATTCTCGCAAATTTTTAATGTTAAACACAATCACTGCCACTTCATAGCCACCATCAAAAGCTTTACTTACTGCTTTCCTAATTGGGTCACGAATAATAAATTGCGGCGGATAAAACTTAAGCTTATCTTCTGGCAGTAAGATTTTTATCCATTTGTTCAACTGATTGAACCTTATTTTGTTTTGCCGGGGCATGGTCTCATTCCTCTCAGATGCAGCGTCCAAAATTACATATGCCACCATTTTATCACAAAATCCGACCATTTCCTCCAATATTTGAAAGATTAATCGGACAAATTGCCTGATAAACCGTTAGAGAAGCGGTGAGAATTATAATTATTTCTGTTATGATAGAATCAATACGGTTAACTGAAATTTATGTGAATAAAGGAGTATTAAATAATATGGCAGAACGTTTTTTTTTATATGATGATTTGGTAGATACAAAAACACGCTTCGTTAGCTTTATGGGTGATAATCAACGTTTTGATTTGGCTATTGTTCAATCCGATCGCTATTATGGAAAGCATATAGTTCTTGATATTCAAGGAAGCCGTTTTGCAATCATTGGACCTGATGATTTAAAAGAAGAAGGCTATTTAGAGTATGCCTTTAATCTTTCTGAAGAAGACGCTGAGGAATTGCGCTCCTTTCTATATGAATTAATTTAGTAATATGTATTCTCCGGTTTATTATCACCAGATTCACAAATAATAAAGGAGAACCTTAGATCTAAGGTTCTCTTTTTAATTTTTCTATTTTTTAAGGGGTGGTAATTGTTGGATAATAAGGAAGAGCGTGAGTATACGGATTTTACAAATGTTGAAAAGCGAAGGAACTATGTGACGGCAGAGGACTTCCCTGATGGACCATACGGATCCCCATTAAAAAGACATGATCCCGTAGAAAATAAAAGTACTCCCTTTCGCGAAGAACAGCGAAGGTATAGTGCCTTTAATTACGAAAATAAAACCTTACATGAAGACATGCCTCGGCAAATGGAAGGAGCTCATCCTACCCACGATGACCCCGAAAGAAGCACGGAACCGCCGTATGATGATTATCAAAAATAAAGCAGTAGTTAAGCAAAACTTGGCTTAATTGTATAAAAAGGCGATCAGATGATGCCTGATTGCCTTTTCTTTTTTACTTATTTACTTATTTACTTTTTTCGCCACAAAATATGCACAGCCAAAATTGCAAAATTCATACAAGTATTCCGATAATGTACTAATTTTCGTATCAAAGGTGGCTTTCTGATTTTGATCGTCAAAGAAACCCCGCAGCCTTAGCTGGCCATAACCCCAATCCCCAACAATATAATCATACCGGGTTAAAATATCGCTATATCTGCCTCGAAATGCTTCTTCATTAAAACCATTTCGTATATCTTCAATAACCTCATAGCAAACGTTATTAACACAAATCACATCAATCACCTCAGTTTAAAAACAGCGTCTATCATCCCCATTATATTGGAAATGTTTGTATTCCGAAAGGTATTTCTTACTTTATTTAAATTATAACTGATAGCCCATCAATTTCTAAGAGAAAAAAATAATCGGCTGGTTATTCTATAAGCAAGGAGGTGTTTCACATTAGAAAATCATTGATCATCTTAGGGATATGCGGCCTTACAGCACTAACTGCTTGTCAAAACAACAATATGGCAAATGAAAGCGATGGAATTTACGAAAGAAGCGGCAACACGCTGAATGTAAATACTCAGCGCCCTGAGTTATATAATCAAAATAATAATGGAAACAACGTCAACGGCAGGGATTTTAGGAATACGAATAATAATGGTACAAAAAATAATTTTGGTTATGTCCGTCACCAGAAAAGCCCCGTTGCAGGCGAAAGGGTTTCCAATGTTAATTATGGAACCATCAATAAGGAGCAATTAGCTGATATCATTTCTGGCTACTGTACGGATATTCCAAATGTTGACGATATATCTACACTTGTGACAGATGAAGAAGTGCTGGTCATTTATCATACGGACTCAAATAACCGTAACATGATTGCAGACCAAGTGAAGAAAACAGCTATGTCTGTCGTCCCTAGGTCGTACCATGTATATGTAAGTGATAATACGACTCTGCGCCCTTATGTTGAAAACTTTGCAACGAACAGCCCGAACACAAAAAATGTGAATACCGGCCTAAATAAAGTAATTAAAGAAATGCTAAAATCCCCACAAGGGAAAAAAATGGGTAATGGTGAAAACGAAAATGGAGAATTAAAGGGTGAAGAGAATAACCGTTAAAAAAAAGGGTTCAGTATTGGCTGCTGAACCCTTTTATCTTTTATGCTTCTTTAAGCTCGATTTCTCCCAACTCCTGCTGACGCTTAGCAGCAGCATTTACTTGCTCATCAGCATGGTAAGAAGATCGTACAAGAGGACCAGACTCACAATGACTAAAGCCCTTGCTTAAAGCAATTTCCTTAAACTCTTGGAACTCATCTGGGTGGTAATATTTTACTACTTTCAGATGCTTTTTCGATGGCTGTAAATATTGGCCAATCGTCATAATATCAACATTATGCGCTCTTAAAGCATCCATCGTTTCAATTATTTCCTCTTTCGTTTCTCCAAGACCGATCATTAAGCTGGATTTTGTCGGAATATCTGGCTGCATTTCTTTTGCCCTTTTCAAGAATTCTAATGAGCGGTTATATTGAGCTCGTGCTCTCACTCTCGGAGTAAGACGTTCAACCGTCTCGATATTATGATTTAATATATCTGGACGTGCATCCATCAATGTCTTTAAATTTTCATATACGCCACCCATATCAGACGGCAATACTTCAATAGTAGTGAATGGGTTCTTTCTTCTAATGGCTCTGACTGTTTCAGCAAAAACAGCTGCTCCACCGTCTTTAAGATCATCCCTTGCCACTGCTGTCACAACAACATGCTTTAAGTTCATCAGCACTACGGAATCTGCGACTCTTTCCGGCTCTTGCCAATCCAATTCAGTTGGCAATCCCGTTTTGACCGCACAGAAACGGCAAGCACGTGTACAAGTATCCCCTAGAATCATGAAGGTAGCCGTTCTTCTGACCGCCCAGCATTCATGGATATTCGGACATTTTGCTTCTTCGCATACTGTATGTAAGCTATTTTCCCTCATCATTTTCTTTAAACCGGTATAGTTTTCATTCGTGTTAAGCTTTATTTTCAGCCACTCCGGCTTACGTATGTATTCCTCTTTCGTACTCACTCTCATTCCACTCCCTTTTGTGGCATGGTGCCTGAATTCCTGTATATGATGCAACTGTAACACATGAAAAAGTCTAGGACAAGTTGGAATGTTTTGATTACCATTAATTGATATATATTTATTTCTCCAAAAATCACAAACTAAATAAGCATATGTGTGAGGAAGGGAGGATTACTTTGAGGATTAAATTAGCTGTTATTCTAACATTGCTTTTTTCTTTATTTTCTCCTTGGAACGGTAAGGCTCAGACAGTTGGAAATGAAGTATATAAAAGCCGGATGGAATTATATAAAAGGATTGAAGCTGTCACACACATTCCCTGGTATTATCTTGCCGGAATTGACCAATATGAACGAAATGTAAGGCAGGCTAGAAGAGACATTCCAAAAGCAGAAGGACTAACAGGGATCTATATCAAGCCTGAAGAATGGGCGGGACCGTTAAATCCTAATACATCTGACGATAACCCATTTTCCATTCAGTTTTTTAATGGAAAGGGGGTGGATGGCGATGGGGATGGGAAAGCGAGCTTGACGAATGATGATGATGTTCTCTATATGTTTGCTCAACATCTTCTATCGTATGGAAGGGATCATGATAATATCAAAATTGGCTTATGGGATTATTATAAGCGTGATAAAACGGTTAGCATCATTATTGGAAAAGCAAAGCTTTACAAGCATTTTGGAAGATTGAATCTAGATGATCGTGTATTTCCACTCCCATTAAGAAGCCAATATACTTATAAAAACACATGGGGAGCGGCTCGCGGCTGGGGTGGAAGAAGAATTCATGAAGGTACAGATATATTTGCCGGGTACGGGGTTCCTGTTAGGGCAACAGCATATGGAATTGTTGAAATGAAGGGCTGGAATCGATTCGGCGGCTGGCGAATCGGCATTCGGGATATTAACAATAATTATCATTATTTTGCCCATTTAAGTGGTTTTGCGAAGGACTTGAAGCTTGGACAAATTGTCGAGCCAGGGATGTTAATCGGCGGGGTTGGAAGTTCTGGTTATGGACCGCCTGGAACTTCAGGAAAATTCCCGCCACATTTGCATTACGGAATTTACAAAGACAATGGCTTTACAGAATGGTCATTTGATCCGTATCCGCACTTACGATTATGGGAAAGACAAGAACGAAACAGGAAAAAATAAAAAGAGGGGACTGGCTCTCATATGAGCCGGTCCCTTCCCACTATTAATGTCCACCTAAGTAGGCTTTCTTGATTTCTTCGCTGGCCTGCAGCTCGGCGGCTGTACCTGAAACTGTTACACGTCCTGTTTCAATTACGTACGCCCGGTTAGCAATTGATAATGCCATATGTGCGTTTTGTTCTACTAGCAAAACAGTTGTTCCTTCACGGTTAATTTCTTCAATAATTTGGAAGATCGTTTTAACCATTAAAGGAGCAAGTCCCATAGAAGGCTCATCAAGTAAAAGAAGCTTTGGTCTTGCCATTATCGCTCTTCCCATAGCTAGCATTTGCTGCTCACCGCCTGAAAGTGTCCCTGACAACTGTTTTCGACGCTCTCGCAACCGTGGGAAAGTTTCATAAACCTTTTCGATATCCTTATGAATTTCTTTGGAATCTTTTCTTAAAAAAGCTCCTAATTCTAGGTTCTCCTCAACGGTCATGTTTGCAAATACACGGCGCCCCTCTGGCACATGTGAGATTCCCGCCTTAACAATACCCTGAGCAGCCTTGCCGCCAATAGAGTCACCTAAATATTGGATTGTTCCATTTTTCGGCTTTAGAAGTCCGGATAAAGTTTTCAGCAGAGTACTTTTTCCAGCTCCGTTCGCACCAATAAGGGTAACAATTTCCCCCTTATTTACTTCTAAAGAAACACCTTTAAGCGCTTGTATATTCCCATAAAACACGTCAATTTGATCTACTTTAAGCATCTTTTGTAACCTCCTCACCTAAGTAAGCCTCGATGACTTTAGGATGATTACGAATTTCTTCAGGTGTTCCTGCAGCAATAAGCTGCCCATGGTCTAGAACATAAATTCTTTCACAAATACCCATAACTAAATTCATATCATGTTCAATCAATAAAATGGTCAAATCAAATTCATTACGGATAAAAGCAATTAACTCCATGAGTTCATGCGTTTCTTGCGGGTTCATCCCGGCGGCAGGCTCGTCAAGCAATAATAGCTTTGGACCCGCTGCTAAAGCTCTCGCAATTTCCAATCTCCTTTGCTGGCCATAAGGAAGATTTTTTGCCTTTTCATCCTTAAAATTTTCTAATTGAAAAATTTTAAGGAACTCAATTGACTTTTCCTCCATTTCTTTTTCCCCTGAAAAGTGAGAAGGAAGACGGAAAATGGAGCTTACGATTGAGTGCTTTGCTAATGAGTGGTAGGCTACCTTCACATTATCTAGAACAGAAAGCTCATTGAAAAGACGAATATTTTGGAAGGTACGGCTAATTCCTAGACGTGTTACCTTATATGGAGGCAACCCATTTAGACGTTTTCCTTCAAACAGAATGTCTCCTTCTGTTGGCACATAAACACCAGTCAGTAAGTTAAAGCTTGTTGTTTTTCCCGCACCATTCGGTCCAATTAACCCAACTAGCTCACCTTGGTTAATTTCCATGCTAAAACCTTGAACAGCTTTTAATCCGCCAAATTGAATGCCTGCTTCTTTAACCTGAAGTAATGGTGTATTGCCCATGCTAGTTACCTCCTTTCGCACTTTTCCACTTAAATAAATCAGTGATTTCACGTGTTCCCATTAAGCCTTGAGGACGATATAACATCACGATAACTAAGACAAGACTGTACATAATCATCCGAGTTTCCGGGTAATCCTGCAAGAAGGTGGACACTAATGTTAATAATATCGCTGAAATAACCGCTCCTGATAAGCTTCCAAGCCCGCCAAGTACAACAAATATTAAAATATCAAAGGATTTTAAGAATCCGAAGTTTGTTGGCTGAATAATATAGAAGTTATGCGAATACAAACCGCCCGCAATTCCGGCAAAGAAAGAGCCTAGGGCAAACGCGATAACCTTATAATAGGTCGTGTTGATCCCCATTGCATCCGCAGCAATTTCATTCTCACGAACAGAAATACACGCACGTCCATGTCTTGAATTTGTAAAGTTCATGATGACTAAAATCGTTACAAACAGACAGATGAACGTATACGTCCAAGTCGTTAAATGGGAAACCTGCATACCGGCAGCTCCACCAACATAATCAATATTCAGGAATACAATCCTGATTATTTCCGCAAAACCTAAAGTAGCTATCGCCAAATAGTCACCTTTTAAACGAAGGCTCGGAATCCCAACGATAAGTCCTGCTAATGCTGCCATAAGTCCGCCGGCTATTAAAGCAATTGGGAGTGGAAGATGAAGCTTCATCGTAAATATCGCTGAAATATAAGCACCAACTGCCAAAAACCCAGCATGTCCAATCGAAAATTGCCCTGTAATTCCAATAACTAAGTGCAGGCTGACTGCCAAGATGATGTTAATGCCTATAAAGATGAGTGTATTTGAATAAAACGGGTTTAAGATTCCAGCACTAATTAGAAATTGCGCAACTCCGTAGACGATGACCGATAAAATTAAAAATAGCCAAAATCCTTTTGCCTTTTTCATAGATTCTTTCACCTACACTTTCTCTCTAGCATTCTTACCGAAGATGCCCGATGGTCTAAATAATAGGATTAAAATGAGAATAATAAATGCTGCTGCATCTCTCCATAAAGAGAAACCAAAAGCGCTAACAACTGTTTCAACGACTCCAAGCACAAGTCCGCCTACCATCGCCCCCGGTATAATCCCGATTCCCCCTAGAACGGCGGCAACGAATGCTTTTAATCCAGGAATAATTCCCATTAGCGGTTCAATTTTTGTGTAATACACACCAAAAATAACACCTGCTGCTCCTGCCATCGCTGAACCAATAGCAAATGTTGCAGAAATCGTATTGTTTACATTAATCCCCATCAAACGGGCTGCGTCCATATCGTGTGATACTGCACGCATCGCCTTACCAATTTTTGTTTTATGAACAATGAATTGCAAAATTAGCATTAGAATAATAGAAACGGAGAGAATTAATAGAGATTGGCTGCTGATTTGAGCACCAAATACATTAAAGGATTTGTTAGCGAAAACATTTGGATAAGCTTCTGGCTGCGCACCTCGAATGTAGATAACTCCATATTCGATGAGAAGGGAAACCCCGATTGCCGTAATTAAAGCGGCTATTCGAGTTGCATTGCGGAGGCGCTTATAGGCAATTCTCTCAATGAGAACCCCAAAAATCGCACAAACCGTCATAGCGAGTAATAATGCTGGGAAAAATCCTAATCCCCAGCCAGCGATGGCATAGAATCCAATAAACGCACCGATCATAAAAACATCGCCATGCGCAAAGTTAATTAATTTAATAATTCCATAAACCATCGTATAACCTAATGCAATTAATGCATAAATACTGCCGAGTGAAATACCGTTAATTAATTGCTGTAACCATTCCATGAACTCTCACTCCTTTATTAGAAAAGCGTCAGCGCCTTGTCCCTTGAAGGAACGCAGACTAAAAGCGCCACGTCCTGTGGCAACGTCTGCATGACCCGCATCCCGCGGGTCTCAAGCATAAGACAAGCCGACGGGAAGGTTGTAGTTTAACCTTCTTGGCGGATTGGCTTAGGCCCAAGAGCCCCTAAGCGCTGAGCTAGACAATTTAGCAAAGCGCAGGCGCCTTGACAGCTTTTCGACAAAATTTTCATCATTAGGAATGGAAAATGGGAGGATAGGATAATCCCCCCATTTCCTGTGGTTAATCTTAAGGATTAACTTTTGTTTTGAATTTTTGCTTACCATCTACATATTCTAGAACGGATGCTGATTTAATTAAGTGGTGATTTTCGTCAACTGTAATAGTACCAGTAATTAATGCTAAATCTTTTGTAGCAGCAAGAGCATCTTTAATTTTCTCTGAATCAGATGTAGTGCCAGCACGTTTCATTGCATCTACAAGAAGGTATACAGTGTCATAACCAAGTGCGTTAAAAGCATCTGGTGATTTGCCGCTATTTTTGTCTCCGTAAGCTTTAACAAACTTTTGAATCGTTGCGTCTGGGTCTTCAGCAGAGTAGTGGTTAATAATAAAAGTATTATTTAATGCATCTGCACCAGCTAATTCCACTAGCTTAGGAGAATCCCAGCCGTCTGCTCCCATTAATGGAACTGTAATGCCCATTTCTCTAGCTTGCTTAACAATTAGACCTACTTCTTCATAGTATCCAGGAATGAAAATAAATTCTGGATTAGAAGCCTTAATACGAGTTAATGTAGAACGGAAGTCTGTATCCTTAGCAACATATGATTCTTCTGAAACAATTGTACCGCCAGCTGCTTCAAAAGTTTCTTTAAATGAAGCGGCAAGTCCTTTTGCATAATCACTTGCATTGTCAGCAAAGATTGCTGCATTTTTTACCTTAGCATCGTTTAGAGCAAAGTTCGCTGCAACTGTTCCTTGGAATGGGTCGATAAAAGCAGTACGGAATACGAACTCATTTACAGATCCATCTTCACGTACTGTTACAGTTGGGCTTGTACCAGATGGTGAGATAAGAACAGTCTTATTATCGTTAGCAATTTGGGCTTGAGCTACTGTATTACCACTTGTAGCAGCACCGATGATTGCGGTAACTTTATCTTGGCTCGTTAATTTAATAGCAGCGTTTGTTGCTTCAGCTGCATCTGATTTATTATCAACTTTTACAAGTTCAATTTTCTTGCCATCTACACCGCCAGCCGCGTTGATTTCTTCAACCGCAAGCTCCACCCCAGAAGCAATTCCTGAGCCATAAGATGCAACACCACCTGAAAGTTCTAAGTTAGCTCCAATTTTTATTGTATCTCCGTCTTTAGAACTTGAACCGCCTGAACCTGCTTCTTTGCTGCCGCTACAGCCAGCAAGAATACCAGCCATTAATGTTGTAGCCATTAAGACTGATGTGATTTTTTTCTTGAAAACCATTTAGTTTTCCCCCTTTTTTCTATTCTGATTGTTCAATCAATTTGAAACATAGAAAGGTCTTTTGAGCTAGATTAATTAGTTTAAAATAATCTATCTACAAACTCCTATTACGAGTCAGACTATTTTCCCAATTTAAACAAATAGATTAGGAATTAAAATATTTCTGACTATTTGTTTAATATATTGATAGTATATTATTTTTCAATTAG
>NZ_JBALPC010000025.1:0-43620 GCF_036965225.1 Bacillus sp. JJ1474
ATTCAATAAAATCTGAATATTTTAACGGAGGGATTGTTTACATGAGAGCAGCAGATGCTATCGTAAAAATTTTAATCGCTAATGATGTGGAAGTAATATTTGGGGTGCCTGGCGATACAAGTATGACTTTTCATAACGCAATAGAGGCCCATAGTGACCAGATTAAATATATCCAATGTAGAGATGAACGACACGCTACTTATATGGCCGACACATATGCACGGGTATCTGGAAAACCAGGTGTGGTTGACGTTCCGAGTGGTGGCGGTGTTTTATACGCGACTCCTGGAATTAGTGAAGCAAATTCATCATCCGTTCCCATTATTTGTTTCTCCTCTGACATTTCAATGAGCAGTGAAGAAACCGGGGCACTAACAGAGCTAAAGCAAGTCGAGCTTCTTCAATCCATTACGAAATGGAATACGAAAATAAAACTTGCTTCAAAAATTCCACATATGTTAAGAAAAGCCTTTAGAATGGCTACTGGAGGAAGACCAGGAGCTGTGCATATTTCTGTCCCTGAAGATGTTCATGAGGAGCATTATGATTATACAGATGAGGAACTCTATTCATCCTTTCATAAGCCCTTTAAAAGTTCACCTAACAGAGAAGATATTGAAAAAGTATATGAATTACTCACTCAATCCTCACGTCCTGTAATTATTGCTGGCGGTGGTGTCCATCTTTCAGCTGCATACGAGGAATTGGAAAGCCTTGCAAGTGACTTCACCATTCCTGTCGGTACATCTATAAATGGTAAAGGAAGTATAGCTGAGAATTTACCGCAAGCAATTGGTGTAATTGGAGTTAACGGCGGAACGGATGAAACAAACAGCATTATCAAAAACGCTGATTTTGTCCTTGTTCTAGGTTCAAAGCTTAACAATGTAACAACAGTGGCCAAAAGCATTTTCAGTCATTCCCCTGTTGTCGTTCAAGTAGACATCAGTGAAGAAATATTGGATCAAAACATTCGAACAAATGTAGCTATTATGTCAGATATAAAGGCATTTCTAAACCATTTAAATTTACTGATGAATAATAGAAATAAAGACTTTTCAAATTCTTTAACAGAATGGAATAAATTTTATCAAAATGTATTAAATGAGAAGTTTAGTAGAGTAGCAAAAGAGGTGCAAGAGGAAACGAAACTGGTCAATCCAGCAAAAATAATTGACCTATTAAATAAACATACAAATGAAAACGCTCTATTTGTTATTGATGCTGGAACTCAAAATCCATATATGGCTTCAGATTATGTCACTAAAAAATCAGGCAGGAGAACAGTTTTTGACCGTGGTCATGGAAATTTAGGCTACGCTTTATCAGCTGCAATAGGCGCACAAGTGGCAAGCCCACAATCAAAAGTATTCTCTATGTTTGGTGATGGAAGTTTCGCCATGTCTGTTGGTGAACTAGAAACTGCAAGCAGATTAGGGTTGCCAGTTGTCTTTCTTCTCTTCCAAAACAATAGTTACGGATGGATCAAAAAATTACACCAGCTTTATTATGATGAGCGCTATATCGGAGTTGATTTTAGTCAAATTAATGGGGCAAAAATTGCAGAGGGCTTTAATATTAGAAGCTTAAGAATTGATTCGAACGAAAAGCTCGAAGAAGGATTAAAGTGGGCAATCGACCAGCAAGGGCCTGTGTTTTTGGATATATTAATTGAACCGATTACGGATATTGTCCCGCCAGTGACAAATTGGAGAGAAGACAGCAAGCTTGATCCTTCCAAAAGAGAGGCACTTACTTACTAATCTCGTTATGGTCCTTTACTAGATGGACAGGGCCTCCTGGACATACTATGTAAAGGACTTTTACTTCATTATTATCTATACCAGGAATGTTTAACTGATGATTAAAAAACAAGGGGGTTAAACTTATATGATTTATTACATATTAAAGCGAATGTTTTCTCTCATCCCCGTCCTATTCGTGATTTCAGTAGTGATCTTCATGGTTATTCACTTAACACCTGGTGACCCTGCTTCTATCATGCTAGGAGAAGAAGCAACAGAAGATCAAATTAAGGAAATGCGTGAAGAACTTGGTCTTAATGCTCCTTTAATTCAGCAATATGCGGACTGGGTTATCAATGTTTTTAAAGGCGATTTAGGTACATCCTACTTTATGAAAGAGCCGGTAACAAGCGCTATCTTAAGCCATCTTGGACCAACCCTTTCACTTGCTATCTTAGGTCAAGTTGTGGCGCTGGTAATAGCCATCCCTGCTGGAATAATTGCAGCTAATCGAAGAGGATCCCTTACAGACCAGTCCTTAATGGGCTTTTCATTACTAGGAATGTCGGTTCCTAGTTTTCTGCTTGGATTATTTTTAATCTTAGTCGTTGGCGTTAAGCTGCAATGGCTGCCTATTGCAGGATATCAACCCTTAAGTTCTGGACTGTGGAACAGTTTGCAATACCTTATTTTACCTGCCATCGCATTGGGCGCCATTCAAGCAGCACTCATTGCTCGTATGACAAGGACATCAATGCTAGAGGTTCTAAATTCTAATTATATTAAAACTGCTCGAGCAAAAGGGGTAAAAGAACATATTATCGTGTACAAACATGCATTACGGAATGCATTTCTTCCAATTTTGACTGTAATTGGCCAGACATTTGGAACCTTAGTAGCTGGGGCAGTTGTTACCGAAACTATCTTTAATATCCCTGGTATTGGGCAAATGATCATAAATTCTATTGAAAGGCGCGATTATACAGTCATTCAGGGAGTTGTCTTATTTATTACCATTTCCTATGTTGTCATTAACTTAATTGTAGATTTGTTATATGCCTATATTGATCCTCGTGTCCGATTAGAGCGCAAGTAGGAAAGGAGTTTTGCTATTGTGGAAATTGAAAGCGTTTTAGAACACTCTACTGTCAAACACAAGCTTAAAAAACAACAAAGACAACTATTTATGCAGCGGCTTCTATCGAACAAACAAATACTTACCGGAGGCAGTTTATTACTCATCTTAATCATGATAACGGTCTTTGGTCCGCTACTAGTTCCGTTTAGTCCTTATCAAATGGAAGTGATGGATCGATTACTAGCTCCTAATGGATTGCATCTTCTAGGAACGGATGAATTTGGCCGAGATCTATTAACCCGCATTATTTATGGAGGCAGAATAACAATTGGTGTGGGCCTCTCGGTAGCATTAATATCTTCAGTCTTAGGATTAATTGTTGGGTTATATGCAAGTTACTATCGAGCGTTAGATCAAATTCTAATGAGAATCTGTGATGGTTTAATGGCTATTCCAGCAATTTTATTGGCCATTGCCTTAATGGCGGCATTAGGTCCAAATACTTTGAACGTTATTATTGCTCTAAGTATCGTTTTTACTCCATATATTGCTCGTGTCATTCGTTCATCTGCCTTGGTAGTTCGCGAACAAACTTATATAGAAGCAATGAGAGCACAAGGGGCAAGCAACTTGAGAATAATCTGGCGTCATATTATGCCTAATACCATCTCTCCTCTTGTAATTCAAGCAACGTTTATTTTTGCCGAAGCTATTATTATCGAAGCTGCTCTAAGCTTTTTAGGTGCTGGCGTCCCTGCTCCAGAGCCTAGTTGGGGAAGTATTTTACATGATGGAAAAACAGTAATATTTAATGCGTGGTGGATGACCGTTTTCCCAGGAATCACCATTGTAATGTCGGTTCTTGGATTAAATTTACTAGGTGATGGTCTCAGAGATTTAATTGATCCTCACACAAATCATGCAAAAAAATAACGATTCATAAGGGGTGATCAAAATGTCAGATGAACAGCATCTTTTACACGTACAAGATCTTAAAACCCATTTTCATACAGAACGTGGACGGGTCACTGCCGTTGATGGTGTCTCCTTCCATGTGAAGCAAGGAGAAATTTTAGGTGTAGTCGGTGAATCTGGTTGTGGGAAGAGTGTTACCTCTCAATCTATATTAAGATTATTTGATGAAAAAAACACCGTTCAATATGATGGTACGATCAATTTTAAAGGTAAAAATCTATTAAACCTATCAAAGTCAGAAATGCAGGAGATACGCGGGAATGATATAGCCATGATATTTCAAGATCCGCTTAGTTCATTAAACCCTGTCTATACGATCGGATTCCAAATTGCAGAGGCCATCCTTTTACATCAAAAAGTGACAAAGAAAGAGGCCTATGAAAAAGCAGTCGAAATGCTGAGATTGACTGGTATCCCCTCTCCAGAGAAACGAGTTAATGAATATCCTCACCAATTATCAGGAGGAATGCAGCAACGGGCCATGATCGCAATCGCCCTATCATGCCAGCCGCAATTATTAATTGCTGATGAACCTACTACAGCTCTTGATGTAACGATCCAAGCACAAATATTGGATCTTATTGTGAAATTAAATCGTGAGCTGCAAATGGGAGTTATCTTTATCACCCATGATTTAGGAGTAGTTTCAGAAATTTGTACAAGGGTGGTTGTGATGTACCTTGGGCAAATAGTGGAAGAAGCAGATACAGTAAGTCTTTTTGAAAATCCGCTTCATCCATATACAAGAGGTTTAATTAAATCTATTCCTCATCTAGATAGTGATCGTTCAAAGGACCTGCATGTAATTAAGGGTACAGTTCCTGCTTTAGATAACATTCCAAAAGGCTGCCGGTTCGCCCCTCGCTGCCCGCATGCCGATGCATTATGCAATGAAAACATGCCTGAGCTTACCTCTTTTCAAGGTTCCCAAAAAGTAAGATGCTGGCATGCAGATCAAATTATGGAGGGAAGTTATGTTAGTACAGGAACATGAAAATAAAACACCGCTTCTGGATATCCAAGGACTGAAAAAATATTACCCTGTTAAAGGATCATTAAAGAGTTTCGGAAAGGCAAAAGAACATATCAAAGCAGTAAACGATGTCTCCTTTCAACTATATGAAGGTGAGACTTACGGAATGGTAGGAGAATCTGGCTGCGGGAAAAGTACAACCGGAAGAACGATTTTAAGATTACTAGAACCAACCGTGGGAAAAGCCATTTATAAGAACCAAGATATTTTCCAGCTTGATAGCAGAAAGCTGCGCGACTTGCGCCAAGAAATGCAAATGGTCTTTCAAGATCCTTATTCATCTTTAAATCCAAGAATTAGAATTGGACACATCCTCGAAGAACCGCTAGCGATTCATTCAATTGGAAATAAAAAGGACCGTACCGAAATGGTTATGAACATCCTGGAAAAGGTAGGATTACGCGAAGATCAATACTATCGGTATCCACATGAATTCTCAGGCGGACAACGTCAGCGTATTGGGTTAGCAAGAGCCCTTATTATTAATCCGAAAATCGTCATTCTAGACGAGCCGGTTTCTGCACTTGATGTGTCTATTCAATCACAAATTATTAATTTATTAAAAGAACTACAAAGAGATTTAAAGCTCACCTATATCTTTATTTCGCATGATATCAGTGTTGTTCGGCATATTTGTGACCGAATCGGTGTTATGTACCTGGGCAAAATCATGGAAGAAGCACCAACGGATCAGCTTTTTGCTAATTCAAAACATCCCTATACCCAAGCTTTATTATCTGCTGTACCACAGTCTAATCCAAAATATAAGAAAGAAAGAATCATATTAAAAGGAGATATCCCCTCTCCTCTATCTCCGCCCTCGGGATGTGTTTTTCATACACGCTGCCCTTTTGTGAAAGATATTTGTAAACATCAGGAACCAATTAAAAAGGAAATTGGCGACCGTCATTTTGTTGCTTGCCACCTCCATTCCTAAAAATAATAATCTTGGGAGAGGATTAAATGGATATAAACAAGCTTTATACAGAGTTGGAATCGATATACCCAACATTAGTTGACATACGGCGTGATCTGCACAAACACCCAGAACTCTCATTTCAAGAAGTCCGCACACCAAAATTAATTGCAGACTACCTAACAGATTTAGGATTAGAAGTGAGGACAAATGTTGGAGGAAGAGGAGTTGTCGGTCTCTTAAGAGGAAAGCATAAGGGAAAAACAGTGGCCCTTCGCGCTGATTTCGATGCTCTTCCCATCCAAGATGAGAAAAATGTCAGTTATAAATCCCAAGTGCCTGGAGTTATGCATGCATGTGGCCATGATGGTCATACGGCAACCTTATTAGGAGTGGCAACGGTTTTAGCTAAATTCCGTGAAGAATTAGCAGGAAATGTCGTTTTTATTCACCAATTTGCAGAGGAATTAGTACCTGGTGGAGCTAAAGCGATGATTGAGGATGATTGCTTAAAAGGGGTCGATGTAATCTTTGGCACACATCTTCAAGGAGCTTTGCCATTCGGAAAGGTTTATTATCGCGAGGGCTACGCAATGGCAGCCTCTGATTTCTTTGAAATAAAAATATTTGGGAAGGGCGGGCATGGTGCCTCCCCTCATCTAACAGTAGACCCTTTAGTAACGGCAAGTCAAATCGTCCTAAATCTTCAGCAGATTATTAGCCGCCGAGTAGATCCAGTAAAGCCTGCTGTACTGACTGTTGGTAAATTACATTCTGGTACAGCGATGAATGTGATACCTGAAACGGCTGAAATGTCTGGAACAGTAAGATCCTTCGACCCTGAAACTAGAGATTTAATAGAGATGGATATAAAGAATATCGCAAATGCCGCTTGCCTTCAGAGCAGAGCAACTTGTGAAATTTCTTATATTCGCGGCTATGATGCCGTTTGGAATCATCCAAAGGAAACACAGTTTATTCGAAATATCGCAGTTGAGGTTGTTGGGACAGAAAATGTGATGGAAAGGAATTTAGCAATGGGCAGTGAGGATTTCACTTACTATCTTAAAGAAGTGCCTGGTACCTATTTTTTTGTAGGTGCAAGTTTAAGTGATTCAGCAAAGGTTTACCCACACCACCACCCGCGTTTTGACTTTGATGAAAAAACCATGCTAACGGCAGCAAAAATTTTAGTAACTTCTGTTATTAAATATAATGAGAAAACTAGCAACCAGATTAATAATTCAATAGAGGTTTAGTACAGTTTTATAAATTTAAAAAACAATTATTAAAGGGGGCTATTAAATGTTTAGAGCAAAGAATTGGATGCTAGCGATGATCATGCTAGTCGTTTTCATGTTAATTGGGTGTAGTTCGGATAAGACAAGTGAAACGAACGATGGAAAAGGTTCAAAAGCAGGAGGACAACTAAAGGTTGCATTGGTTACACAGCCGCCAACACTAGACCAGCCAACAACTACAGCTACAGTTAGTCGTGATACATCAAGAGTTATGTTTGAAACTCTTTTAACAACGAACTCAGAGTACAAAGCCGTTCCTATGCTAGCTGAATCGGTTGAATCAAGCGAAGATAATAAATCCTTTACCTTCCATTTAAGAAAAGGTGTTAAATTTCATAACGGAAAAGAAATGAAAGCAGAGGATGTTGTAGCCTCCATGAACCGCTGGATGGAGAAATCATCGATAACAGGTAAGATTTTTGATGGTGCGGTGTTCCAAGCAAAGGATGACTATACGGTTACATTGGAGTTAGCCCAGTCTTCCCCACTTGCTTTAGATACAATGGCCTCAGCCAAGATGGCGGCTGCGATTATGCCAAAGGAAATTGTTGAATCTGCCACTACTGAAGGAGTGTCTGAATACATCGGAACAGGTCCATATAAATTTGTTGAATGGAAACAGGATCAGTATATTCATTTCACTAAATTTGAAGAATACTCCCCTTCAGAATCAAAGTCTGATGGATTAGCAGGAAAGAAAGAAGCATTGGTGGACGATCTCTATTTCTATATCGTTCCAGATGCCTCCACAAGAATGGCTGGACTCCGCTCCGGTCAATATGATTTCGTCTATACAGTTCCTTTTGACAACTACTCACAATTAAAAAATGAAAAGAATCTGTATCCTGTTTTTGATACTTATGGGGAAATGCTGATGATTTATAATGAAAATCAAGGTTTATCAGCAAATGTAAAAATGCGTCAAGCTATAAATGCAGCCCTTGATATTGACAAAATTATGCTCGCCTCCTTTGCCGATGAAGACTTATACTGGCTACACCCAGGATATATGACGAATGTTGTAAGTAACTGGCACAGTGAAGCAGGAAAAGAGTTCTATAATCAAAAAGATACAGAGAAGGCAAAGAAATTATTAGGTGAATCTGGTTATAACAATGAAGAATTCAGAATTATGACAACTCGTGATTATCCTCAATTCTATAATGCGGCTGTTGTTATACAGGATCAATTAAAAGCAATAGGGATGAATGTAAAATTAGAGTTTTATGATTGGGCAACACTTTTAGATAAACAAAATAATCCTGGGGATTGGGATGCAGTTGTCACAGGATCCTCTACTGTAACAACCCCATCGCAGCTTGTGTCTTTAAGCCCTTCTTTTGCTGGTGGGATGCACGACCCTAAGATTACGGAACTGCTGCAAACTTTAGAAACCTCTACAAGCCAAGAGGAAGCAAAAAAGATTTGGGATCAATTACAACAATATGCATGGGAAAATCACGTTCCTGTAACGATTTTAGGGGGGTACAATAATTTATACGGAGCAGCCGATAAGGTAAAGGGAATTTCAACTCTGTCCGGACCTATTTATTGGAATACATCAGTGGAAAATTAATCAATTAAAAGGGTTAATCATATGGATGTAACAATCTATATGGTTAACCTAATTTTTTTAATACTATGAAGTATTATGTAAGGAGTTATAAAATTGATTAAATTAGGTAATATACTAACTTTATCCTTACTACTACTATTTGTAATTTCAAATTTTGCAGCGGTTCCCCAACTAGACTTTGTAATTGGAGGTTTGACCCTCTTAGTTATTCTTGTTTGCCTTCCTTATTGTACAAAGCTAAATAAGATTATTGGCGGAGTAATGATCAGTATTAGTTTTTTTATTATCATTATTAATCAATACACCTTAACAGAGATGACAATAGCCATTTCTAAGAACTTGCCACTTATGAGTTTAATTGTTTTGGTACCTATATTATCAATCCCTATCATACTTGGGAACTACCAAAGAAACATAATGGATTTAGCTGTAAAGTTTGCTAAGAAGCCACAACAAATTTACTTTTTTATTTCTGCCTCATTTTTCTTTTTAGCGCCAATCATTAATGTAGGTTCCATTTTCATTATTCATTCAATGGTAAAAGAACTGAAGCTTCCTACATCTCTTTTAGGCAAAGTATATATGAGAGGTTTTATACCCGCATGTATGTGGGCACCCTACTTTGCATCTGTTTTACTAATTGTAAATTATTACAACATTCAAATACATGAATACTTGCATTTTGGCCTTTTCCTAGGAATCTTACAATTAGTCATATCAAACCTACTTTTTTCGTTAAGGGAAAGAAAAACAGTAAGTTGGCACACCCAAAAAGGAAAAGAATTCATTAATCTTAGAAAACCATATGAACTATTAATTGTCATCACCCTGCTAACTGTCTCCATCGGTCTTTTGGAGTTCTTTAGCTCCTTAAATATTATCCTTATGGTGACTTTTACCGTTATCTTGTTTTCTGTTATCTGGTCAGCATATTTAAAAAAGCAGAAGGATTTTTTACGAGAATCAAAAAAATTTCTATTAAAAATCTTCCCTGATAGAGCAAATGAAATTGTGTTATTCTTAACAGCTGGCTTTTTTGGCTCTATTGCCTCAACTACTTCTGTTGGTAATAATCTAAATATTTTATGGGTGAGCATCGCAGATTACTCCATATTACTTATGATTTTCTTTACAATAGCATTTGTTTCACTATTCTCCTTCTTAGGCATACATCAAATCGTGATGATCAGCATAATCCTTGCAAGTGTTTCAAATGAGGCAATTGGAATCAATAATATCATTATGGCACTAACCCTACTCAGTTCTTGGGCTGTAGGCTCAACCATCTCAAGTGTCTCCCCACCAAATATTGTGATATCCAATTTATTGAGGGTTAGTATTTTTGACCTTGTTTTAAAGTGGAATCTATTATATGCAATTATTGTGGCTTGTGTACATTCATTGGTTATTTATTGTATTTACCTAATGGGTTGAGAATATCCAACTTCCAAACTCGCACTATAAACCTTCCATGGCTTCCATTTGCGAAGCCTTCTTATTTAAACACTCGTTATGAACCTTTTTCTTTTCCACCCGATTAATGTCTTCCCCAAAAGCTATTGCATAGAGGTTTAAAAAGAAACAACTCCGCATAGAGACCCATTCTCTCCACGGAGTTATAATAGAGGCAATTTTTCTATCTCCTTTTGTTTAACATTATCCAATTCCAAAGCAGGAATACTATTAACAAGTTGACTGGGATACACCCTTACCCCATTAACCCACTTGCTTCCATACAGTCCCCCCACTGTGACCATGTTCTAAAACAACAGGTAGGCAATCGGGGTAGCAATGATTAGGGTTAATACCGCCCTCTGGAACCAAATAATTACCAAATCTCTTGTTCGAATCGGAATGGACGTTGACCATATAACGGGAATGACCTCTGAAAAGAATAATATTCCCGATACAAACAATATACTGATGACAAACTTTGTAACCATTGAAGCCTGAGCTACTATTGCAAGTGAAAGCATTGGTGTACTAGCAAATCCAACAAATGCCGCTTTGGCAGCGAGTAGAGGTTCTGGTAGAAGCATGGTGAATGGATATAGCAAAAATCCTAAAATATCAAAAACGGGGGTATACTCGACAAGAACTAAGCCTAGAAGTCCAATTGACATGATGGAAGGAAGGACCGCCATTGTAATAAGTAACCCGGCTAAAAGGTTATCCCAGCAATTTTTAAAAAACCCAGGAGTTTTTTCAACAGCCTCCATTGCTGTGTCCCAGGCGGTCTTTATATATTGGCCCTTGGCTATGACGTTCCTCTCAGTTGGTACGGTTTCAGTAATGTATTCATTTTTCATCTTACTTAATGGCCAAATCCTTGCCGTAATAGCTGTGACAAGGAAGGTTATGATCAATGTTAACCAAAAGAACAAATTCCACATATGCATGAGTCCAAGAATATCTAAACCCACAACCATAATTGGTACAGAGACGGCCGAAAAGCCTGTTACTATAATTGCAGCTTCTTTTATAGTGTATTTTCCTTGACTAAAAACCCGGTCGGTAATAATTATACCCATTGAAGGACTACCGACAAAGGAGGCTACAGCGTCAATAGCCGAACGCCCTGGTGTTTTCCAAATCGGCCGCATAACCCTTTCAAGCAATACACCAAAGAACTCTAGTAATCCATAGCCCGCTAATAATGCCAGGAAGACTGATCCGATTGGAAGCACAACACTTAACGGCTTTACAAGGACATTGAATAAAAATGGACCTATTCCTTCAGCAAGTATCCAATTCGGTCCAATATTAAAAATGACCATTACAGTTGTAATTAATCCCAGAACTTTAAAAATCGAGAATATCGTGGTGGTGGTATTTTTATTCCAAGTTTTCGAATAAAAAGGATGCACAGCTCCTAAAATGACTAAAACTAAAACATAATAAGGAAGACTTGCACCTAAACTGACCTCAACCCACTTAGAAACGTGACTAAGAGCAATTGATGACTTCCCATTAACAGTGACAGGGATAAAAAACATAAAAACACCTATCATACTGAATACGAGAAATTTGAATATGTTTTGCTTACTATTTGATTGAGGAAGATTACTGATAGAAGCTTCTACATTTAACGATGAATTTTGATTATTCATCCCATTCCCCACTTTCTTTTCGTAATGGCCTCTTGTATCCATACTTTGCGCTGCTTTTAAGTTACCCCTCCCTTCTACTAAAAGTATATTTGGTTAGAATTTTCAAAAATAGCAAATATAATTTTGAATAATATGAATATTCAAAGGGGAATCCTTTCTTTTTATACAGATATCGCATGATTTATGGCAATTTTTTTAGATTTTAATATTTTTTTTCGCATGAAGTTTATTTTATCTAATTCGAGCGGCCCCAAAGGGATAAATTTAGCCCCTTTAAAGCAAGGAGCTTGAAAATTTATTTAGCACTGAATCGTTGCAGCGCCCCGGTTAAATGTTCCCCTCCGTCAACTTCTAGCGTAATACCCGTAATAAAGTCGCCGCCTGGTGACAGTAAATAGGTAACTGCCGTTGCCAATTCGTGAGGAGTCCCCATCCGTTTAATTGGCAGACGGTTAACTAGGTTATCCATGTTTTGAGATTCGTAATTTTCTAGGCCTGACGTGTCAATGATCCCAGGGGCCACGGCATTGACAGTAATTCCATAAGGCCCCCATTCAGAAGCCAAGGTTTTCGTCATATTTACTACTCCCGCTCGGGCAGCTGATGCATGAACCATTCCAGGTATACCTGAAGCAAGACAAAGTACAATATTAATAATTCGCCCATTTTTATTATTATCAGTCAGGTGGTGGGCAAAGGCGGAGCTCATTAACCATGTCCCATGCAAATTCAAGTCAACAACCGATTTAAATCCGTTCAAAGAAAGGTTGAGGGCGGGTGCAGCAAATTGACCACCAGCATTGTTAATAAGAAAGTCTACCGTTCCCCATTGTTCTGTTACCGTATCAAACAAGTCTTTAACTTCCTGCTCATTACGGATATTTACAGGATGACTGTCGGCCTTGATTCCTTCTTTTCGCAAATCATCGACAGCATTTTGAAGACGTTCTATCGTTCGCGAAGCTAGGATTACGTGGGCGCCCAGTTGCCCTAATTCTCTAGCAATGGCAAAACCAATCCCTGTCGCTCCACCAGAAATAATGGCTGTTTTACCTTCAAATAATTTTGGTGCAAAAATAGATCGGGCAGCTGCCGCATTTCTTTTATGGACCTGTGAATCGGCCTCTAGCGGTGTTAGGATCGTATCTTTAGCGTTCGTCATGTTACTAAGCCTCCTTAGCAGTATTTTAAAAAGAGAACAATCAACACGGGATTGCCCCTCTATGTCGTTTAGACTTCTATATCCTTGTAGCCCAAAATAGTTTGCAGCACTTCATCCGTATGCTCTCCAAGACTAGGAGAAGGATTTTTAATTACCGCTGGTGTACTAGAAAATTTTACAGGATGACCTGGTATTTTTACTTTACCGGCAATGGGGTGTTCAATTTCTACAAGCATTTCCCTTACCGATATGTGATCATCTTCACAAATTTCATCTATATTTAAAATCGGGGAGCAAGGGATACCAGCCTCGTTAGCCTTTGAAACAACAGTAGATACAGAGTATTGCTTTGACCATTCTTCGATCCTATCTTTTAACTCATTTTCATTAATTTTTCTAAGAGGATCTGTTTTAAATTTTTGATTTTCGCTTAATTCGGGTTCCCCCATCAAATGACACAGCCGTAGAAAAAGTGAATCATTGGCAATGGCAATAACAATATAGCCGTCCTTACACGCATAAACATCAAAAGGAGAGCTGATTGGATGGCGGCTACCAATACGCGTGGGAAGTTCTTCATTAATCGTATATCGCATAATATTGCTTTCTAGCAAAGAAAAAATACTGTCTACCATAGCAACATCAATCAACTGACCTTCTCCCGATTGCTGTCTATGAAATAGTGCAACCATTGTTCCATAAGCAGCATATAAGGCAGCACTCATGTCACCTAATGAGGATCCCGTTCGAGTTGGAGGGGTGTCATCATACCCTGTAATGCTCATCATCCCTCCCATTGCTTGTGCAATGATGTCATAAGCAGCGCGCTGGCTATAGGGGCCATATTGTCCAAAGCCAGAAATGGAGGTGTAAATTAGGCTTGGATTTATCTTTTTCAAAGTTTCATAGTCTAAACCTAATTTTTTCATTACGCCTGGACGAAAATTTTCAACTAACACATCGGATTTTTCTACAAGGGATTTTATGATTTCAATCCCCTTTTCCGTTTTTAAATCTATGGCTATGCTCTTTTTTCCCCGATTAAGGTAAATAAAATAGCCGCTCTCGTCATTCTTATATGGACCGAAATGTCTAGTATCATCACCGCTTTCGGGCCTTTCTATCTTAATGACTTCTGCCCCCATATCGGCCAAAAGCATTGTACAATATGGGCCAGCTAATACTCTCGTAAAATCTAGTACTCTAATGTTTTCAAGGGGTCTATTCATTTCATTCACCTGCCTATTTTTTTAGTAAACTATCTATTGAAGCATTGGAATATGAATTCCTTTTTCTTTAGCTGTTCGAATCGCAATCTCATAACCTGCGTCTGCATGCCGGACAACACCCGTTCCCGGATCATTCGTTAAAACGGTTACTAGACGTTGTTCCGCTTCCTTACTGCCATCGGCAACAATCACAACCCCTGAATGGAGAGAGTAACCAATTCCAACCCCTCCGCCGTGATGGAATGAAACCCAGCTGGCCCCACCTGCTGTATTAAGCAAAGCATTTAGGATTGGCCAGTCCGCTATTGCATCACTGCCATCCTTCATCCCCTCGGTCTCACGGTTTGGGGAAGCAACTGATCCCGAATCAAAATGATCTCGCCCTATAGCAATTGGAGCTTTTAGTTCCCCTCTTGCAACCATATCGTTAATTATTTTTCCAAATTTCGCTCTTTCCCCGTATCCTAACCAGCATATTCGTGCAGGGAGTCCTTGAAATTGAATTTTTTCCTGTGCCATTTTAATCCACTTGCATATATGTTTGTTATCGGCAAATTCTCTTAAGATGACTTCATCCGTTTTATAAATATCTTCCGGGTCTCCTGATAAAGCAACCCAGCGGAATGGACCCTTGCCTTCACAGAATTTTGGCCGAATATAAGCCGAGACAAACCCAGGAATATCAAATGCTTTTTCGACACCTTCCTCTTTTGCAATCTGACGAATATTATTGCCGTAGTCAAATGCAATAGCACCTCGCTCCTGCATAGTAAGCATTGCTGCAACATGAACAGCCATGCTTGCTTTTGAACGCTTAACATATTCATCTGGATTTTCCGTTCGCCATTCTTTTCCTTCATCTAATGTCATCCCGATTGGTAAATAGCCATTTAATGGATCATGCGCGGATGTTTGATCTGTAACAATATCAGGTATGAAATTTCTTTTCACCATTTCTGGTAAAATTTCTGCAGCGTTGCCAAGTAAACCAATAGAAAGTGCTTTTCCATCCCGTTTCGCATTCATTGCCAATTCAATGGCTTCATCTAGTGATTCAACCATCCGATCTAAGTATCGAGTCTGAATCCGCTTTTCAATCCGTGTTCGGTCAACTTCTACAGCTATGGCGACTCCATCATTCATCGTGACAGCTAAAGGCTGGGCACCACCCATTCCCCCTAGACCAGCTGTTACAGAAATAGTACCCCTTAAACTGCCATTAAAATGCTGCTTCGAACATTCTGCAAAGGTTTCATACGTTCCCTGTACAATCCCTTGGCTTCCAATATAAATCCAGCTACCAGCAGTCATTTGTCCAAACATCATCAGCCCTTTTCGATCAAGCTCATGGAAATTCTCCCAATTTGCCCAAGCCGGAACTAAATTAGAATTGGCAATTAGTACTCTTGGAGAATTCTTATGTGTTTTAAAGACCGCTACCGGTTTTCCCGATTGGACAAGCAGGGTTTCATCAGATTCTAATTTCTTTAATGTCTCAACAATCGCATCATAACAATCCCAGTTCCTCGCTGCTTTTCCAATCCCGCCGTAAACAACAAGATCTTCTGGATATTCCGCCACTTCTTGATCTAAATTATTCATTAACATTCGAAGGACTGCTTCTTGTTCCCATCCTTTTGTATTCAATTCAGTCCCTTTATAGTTTTTTACAATTCGTTTATTTTTTTGCTGCAATTTCACCATTTCACCCTCTTTATGGTTTTATCTAATTCATCCGTATTAGATTAAATAAATTATATGAAAGGTGAAATCGATAAAATAGACAGAATATTTTAGAAATTGGATACATTTTTAAGAATTGAAAGTATAGATTTTCTCTACTTCTCGTAAATAATGTTAATTTTTTTAGCTTTTATTATTTTCTTTAGAATTTAAGTTAACTTTAGTGCGGTCTCTTGAGGTTCTAAATTCCCTTGGAGTTGTTCCAGTTACTTCTTTAAATATTTTCCCGAAGTAACTTGAGGTGGTAAAGCCGGTTCGCTCGGCAATTTCTTGAATGGACAAATTCGTTTCAATTAAATAACGCTGTGCCTTATTTATACGAATATTGGTCAATATTTGTCTAAAAGAGGTACCATGTTTTCTACTAAATAAATTGCTTAAATAAGCAGGGCTTCTATTCACATATTCAGCAACCTTATCTAACGATAATTCTGAATTGCCATAGTGGTTTTCCAAATACATAATCCCCTGCTCAATGACATCAATACGGTTTAAATCTGTTTGTTTTTTACCTTCATCAATAACTTCATTAATAAACAAAAGCATTTCCTGAACAATTCTATTTAAAACAGGACCATATAAAATGGAAGTAAACAATTGATGATAAAGTTTCATCATTCGTTCATTTCCTAGATTGTATGTTTTCATAAAACGATGAATTTGGGCTAGTATACTTGTCATTCTGGAGCGAAGTAATCCAGGCTCGGGAAAAGGCTCAGATAGATTTAAAAATTCTTTATACATCCAATCTCTAATTCCATCTTTAGATGAACTATTTAACATTTCAATCCATGTTCTAATTTCTGCCGGTGTTAAAAATACATCAATTGGCACCCACTTGCTGACTGACTCAAAATGCAGAATCTGTCGATAGCCTTTAAAAAAGGTCAGCTCCATAGCCTGTCTAGTCTGAAGATATTTTTCATTTAAGGACAGATCATTTGATGTATCATCATTAATAACAATCGCGATTGGATCATGCCTTATTTCTTCCCATGTTCTAAGGATTCGATGTGCCTCCTGTTTAAGTAAATCCCCTTCAATAGTAAAGACACAAATTAAGCAATCACTCACCGGAAGTAGGATTGGTTGATATTGAAATTCATAGGTCTCCACAAATGATAGTAAATTATTGATTTCATTCCGGCTTTCTGTTTGCAGCATCATTAAGTGAAAATCTCTTCCCTCCACTTCATTCTCCAGAAATAAAGAATGATAGGAGAGTACATGCGGTTGGCTAGAATTTTCTTGCGGTTTATTGACGTTATTCTTTTTTAAGTTATGAATACACTTCTGCAAGGTTCTTTTTATTTGCGTTGGGGAGTTCGGCTTTAGCCAAAAATCCCTGGCCCCTAATTCAATTGCTTGAGCAGCACGATCAAATGTTGCTTCCATGGTCATCACAATAATCTCATGCCCATATTTTTCGGAAATCTTTTTATATGTGTCCCAAAGCTTGTTAGGGATCATATCTAATTCAACAATAACAATATCAGGAAGCTTATTTTCTGTTATTTCGATTAGTTCCTCAACAGATGCTGCGTGAAATACCTGTTGAAAGGGAGTTGAAAAAGAGGAAACTAGCCAATTAAGACCAGTTCGTTCATTATTATCCCGATCGGCAATCAATAATTTGTACATGGTTATTCTCCTTTCAACCATTACTTCTAATTTAGTCAGAATATTTAAATTTAGTAGATTAATAATAACAAATTTTTAGAGGAGATGATAAAAATACTAAAATATAAAAATAATACTATTTTTGCGGTAAATATTTTAAAAGTGTCACCATTGTCCCTTTTTCGAAACTGTATGGTATACTAATTGAGAATATTTAAAATACTAAAGATTGATTTTCCTTAAGAGGTTAATCGCCATAATAAACCTTTGTACGAAAGATAAACCTACATAAAAGTTGCCGGAAGGGCGGAATAAATAATGGACAGCAGTTTAATTCGACCTGAACTTCCGGTCGAAATAATAGGAGAAAAAATTCGCTCTATAAGGAAGAAGTCCCTATTAACTGTAGACGAAGTCGCGGAAAAAATTGGATTAAGTCAAAGTATGGTTTCTCAATTAGAAAGAGGAAAAGCAAAGCCTTCTCTTGATACATTGTGGAAATTGAGTATTTTATTTGATGTATCTCTATCCTACTTTTTTGAAGGTATTGAAAAACAATCCGTTATCGTATCTAGACGGGACGAGCAAGAGATACTCAAGATGAGACATAAAAATGTTCAATACAGAGTATTAGCTCCTCTTACTGGACGGAAAATTGAGTTTTTTGAAATTACGGTTAGCCCCGATCAGGGAGAGGAACTCCAATTTTACCCTCATAATGGAGAAGAAGGCGGAGTTGTTATACAGGGAGAATTAGAGGTCCTTATTGGCGATAAAACATATCTGCTGAAACAAGGAGATAGTATTTATTTCGACAGTACGCATCCCCACGCTTTTCGAAATCCAGGAAATCTTCCTGCGGTTGCTATTTGGACAGGCACTCCTTGGGAGCCCATTAATTGAAAAACAGAGAAGGCTGCTGAAACATTTTTCGGCAGCCTTCTCTGTTTTTTTGTACTTAATTCCATAATGACACACGCAAAACCACAATATGATTTAATAAAATATAAATATAGTTAATATTTTTATTGAATTTTGTATTTATTGTGTTATATTTTTTGCATAGGCTAAATTTTTAAAATATTCAGCACTATGAGGAGTATTTATCTAAAAAAAATTAATACAGGGGGAAAATGTATGGAATTTGGAGCTTTATCACTATTGCCGCCATTAGTTGCCATTGTAATTGCTTTACTAACAAGACAGACCATTTTATCTCTATTTATTGGAGTATGGGTAGGAGCCACCATCATTAATTCTTGGAATCCTTTGTCAGGATTTGCAAAAAGTATTTCTGATTATATGATTCCCTCCATTGCCGATCCATGGAATGCAGGGCTACTAATCTTAGTCAGCTTGGCGGGAGGATTTATTCATATTTTAAGAGTGACTGGGGCTGCCCAAGCATTTGCTCAAGTGGCCACGAAAAAAGTAAACACACGAAGAAAGGCACAAAATGTTACATGGGGCAGTGCATTTCTATTCTCTTATACAGAGCCAGTTCTTATCCTAGGAACGATTATGAGACCATTAACAGATAAACTTAACGTTTCCCGAGTTAAGCTAGCCTACATTTTGGACTCAATGGGGTGTTCCCTTGCATCTATGTCCCCTATTAGCAGTTATGGTCCTTTCATAACGGGACTTATTGCAACTCAAATTACGGCGCTAAGTTTAACGGACAACCCTTGGACATTATTTATTCAAATGATTCCTTATAACCTATATGGACTATTTGCGATGATTGGTGTTTTATATGTAATCAATACTGGACTGGATATCGGCCCTATGTATCATGCAGAAAAAAGAGCGATTGAGACTGGTAAAGTTATAGGAGAAAATGACAAGCCATTGGTAGCTACTGAAAAGTCGGACGAGTTTCCAGAAGGATATACATTTAAATTCCATCAATTCTTAATTCCAATGCTGCTCCTATTCATTACGATTTTTACTGTTATTTTTTGGACAGGAAATATAGCTGAAAATGGGTTTAGAGGCGCATTTATTAATGCAAACATTGTTTTAGCCATTTCATGTGGATTTTTAACAGGTTCGATTGGTGCAGGTGTGATATCCGTGGCATCCAAGCTTCATTCGGTTAAGTCTGCTTTTGATGAGTTCACGCAAGGAATCATTAATTTAATGATTGTACCGATGATTCTTGTGCTGGCATGGTCCATTGGAAAAATTGCAGGTCAAATGGAGTTAGGTGCCTATATGTCCTCGATTGTCGGAGACTACTTGCCTTCCTTTATTGTTCCTGCTTTAATCTTTTTACTTGGCTCTTTAATTGCTTTTGCAACAGGAAGCTCCTGGGGAGTATTTGCGATTATGATGCCGATTGCCATTCCAATGGCGGTAACGATGGACATTCATATCCCACTTATCATTGGGGCTGTTATTAGCGGCGGTTTGTTCGGCGACCATTGCTCACCTATCTCAGATACAACCATCCTAGCCTCAACTGGTGCAGCATGTGATCACATTGAACACGTAAGAACTCAGCTTCCTTATGCCGTATTAATCGCGGTCTGTACCTTAATAGGCTTTATTGTAGCCGGAGCAACAGTCGGCTGGTTAGGAATCATTACAACGGCATTTACAACATTTATAGCTCTCTATCTCCTAAATAAGAAAGCTAAGCATGCAAGAAATTCATTAAATATAAGTATGTAATAAAAGGAGAGGAATAGATTGAAAGTTGATCTGATTATACAAAATGCACATATACTCACAATGGAAGGAAAAGGTGTAGGGTTTATAGAAAACGGTTCCATTGCCATTAAAGGAAACCTTATTGAAGAGGTTGGGAGTACCGATGAAATAAAAAGAAACTATAAAGCTGATAGAATTATAGATGCAACAAACAAATTAGTAACACCTGGTTTTATTGATGCCCATATCCATACAGGAATTGCTATTTTCCGAGGAGTCGCTCAGGATATGTCAAACTGGATGCAAAAGGGACTTTGGCCGTTTCAAAAGCATTTGCAACCAGAAGAAAGCGTTAAAGGATCAATGGTCAATATTATTGAAGGAATTAAATCTGGAACAACAACCTTTTGTGATTACGATGGAAGAATGGACCTAATTGTTGAGAATTACAAAAAGATTGGTGCAAGGGCCCGCCTTGCTGAACTCGTAAATGAAATTCCGGATAACGTGGGTGATTTACCTGTTGGGGAACTATATCCTTTCAATCCATCTATCGGAAATACAAAGCTGAAAAGAAACCTTGAATTATTTGAAAAACATCATGGGACTGAAAATGGAAGAATTACAGCCATTTTAGGTCCGCATGGTCCTGATATGATGAGTTTGGAGCTACTTAATGAGATCAAAGAGTATGGAGATAAATTCGATACTAAACTTCACATGCATGTTGCTCAAGGTGATAGAGAAATTGATCAGATGATTAAACGTTACGGCAAAAGATCGATTGATTTCCTTGAAGAACATGGGTTTTTAAATGATAGATTAATTGCTGTACATTTAACCGAAGCCACAAATGAAGAAACTGAAAAAGTTGCTAAAAGCGGTGCCGGCATGGTTTATTGCTCCGGCAGTATCGGGATTATTGATGGTCTAGTCCCTCCTGTTTACCACTTCCTACAGTCAGGCGGTGTAGCTTGCTTAGGTTCCGACCAAGCTCCAGGCAATAACTGCAACAACATGATAAATGAAATGAAATTTGCAGCAATCTTAAACAAAGTAAAATTAGCTGATCCAAGAGTATTTAATGCCACCATGGCCTTAAGAATGGCAACCATCGAAGCAGCAAAAGTAATGGGAATTGATCATGAAGTCGGATCGATCCGAAAAGGAAAAAAAGCGGACCTGGTCATAATTAATTTACAAGACCCATCCTTCTTCCCAGTCTACACAAAGCCGATTCGAAATATCGTTCCAAACCTAGTCTACTCTGCACGAGGACACGAAGTAGAAACTTCCATTATTGATGGCCAAGTAATTATGGAAAATCGAAAAATCCTCACCATTGATGAAACATCTGCTATTACTGAGGCACAACAAGCTGCTGAACAAATCGCCATTAGAGCTGAAAAAGATATTTTACAAGCAGAAAGTGATATTTTAACGATGGTGAATGATGGATTGTTGTAATAATTTAAGGGGCTACCAATAAGTCGAGTTTTCGGCTATTAGATACCCCTTTTTATGTTAAAAAATGCCGGTATATCAACATTCTCGACTTCAATTTTTAATGAATTTGCTCTTTTTCATAAACAGCGCTGTACTTAACATGTATAAGCCTCTCAAGCCTCAAATAATAAAAAGTATTACAATTTGACGAAGGGCTTGAAAGATTCATCAGCCAGATTTGGTAGTTTGTCAGCCAATTCCAAAAGGGTGGCCATCCGTTGAGTAAGTTATTAACCAAATTCACAGCTTGGTATCCACCAAATACGAACCCTACGGTTACTCGGAATAATTAAGAAGCATAAAATTTAAATAAGATATTAAAAGCATGAGTTCAAATTAAATTCTGACCCATGCTTTTTATGTTGTTACTCTATTAGTTACTCTGGTTTCAAAAGCATCATTTATCAAATTAAGGTAGAAGTTTTCTAAAAAAGGGGATTCCCTCGGCAGTCTCTATCTCCCCTCATCCGCAAGTCTAGTCAGCCAATTGCAGTTATCCATAGTTATTATTCAGTTCAACGACCATTTCAATATAAGTTTGTTTGGCAGCTTGGTAATCTTTCAATAAAAGATAGCTGTAACCTTTTTGCATGTATTTATTCCAAATATAATGATAGATTTCCAATTGATTAGGCTCGCTGTTAATACGGTCAACGATGGCGGGCGCTATTTTATAGTATTCTTTTATTATGGACGGGCCTTCTGCTTGGGTAATGAGCCAATCATCACGGAATGCCTTGAAAGCTAGGATTTCCTCGCAGTTATCCTCTTTTCCAAGTGCTTTGCATGTCGCTGTTGTTAAGAAACAGGAGGAACTGCTTTTATAGGAGCTGGATGAACTGGATCTTGTATAGCTCGTGCTGCTGCTGTAGGCTTTGGTTGAAGACTTTTCCTTTGCTTTCTTTTCTTCATCCAATCTGGTTGAGATCTTAATATATTTTGTATGGCTTTTTTGGTTGCCCAGATCTTTACCTTTTCGATAATACTCAAGCGCTTTATTGATGTCCTTAATTCTTCCATACCCTTGTTCATACATGTTTCCAATCCGGTAAAAAGATTCACCCGTTTTGGCGGCCATTAGTTTTTCGTAGGCATTTTGATAATCTTTCTTTTCATAGTAACAGATTCCCAAGGTTTCCATAATACGCCCGTTAGTTATACCATGGTCTAGTAACGTGTGCATGGACTCAATCGCCATTTCAAAATTTCTCATTTGAAAGTACAATTGAGCCAAGCGCAAAAGGGCTTTTTTATGGATAAACATACTCGCAAAAGTCAGATGAATAATGGCCTTGGACGTATTATTTAGAGTTAAATACTTTTCACCAAGTAAATAGTTGGCCTCGCTGTTCAACAAATTGCCAAGGTAGATAAGATTGGGCATGCTCAGATTATTTTGTGATTGATACAGTCCCAACAAGTGATTTCCAGCCTGCTCGTTTCCTGCTTCCAATGACTTTTTATAATAATCTATTGCAGACTGAGCATTTTTCTTTATCTCATAGTACTTGCCTAAAAGGAATTGGATATCGGGATCCTCCGTATCTTTTACCTTTAAGCTGAGGTTAATCGCCTGCTGGATACTGAGGCCTAATTGATCCCTGTATCTGATCTTGGCTTCTACAGCCTCCCGATCATTTACCGGCAATGCATGTACGGCGTGCAATGATTCCTTCAATAATGGCTGTTCATTTCGCTCATGGTGCTTCAATAAAAGGAGATGGCCTTTATTAAAGCCTTGTTCCAGTAAATGCTGGGCAACTTCCAGGGCCTCCGAATACCTTTCTAATTCTATCAAAGCAGAACCCTTTTCGTATAAAGTCTGAAGAGCGCCTCTTGAAACGGCTAATGCTCTATCTATAGGCGCCCCTTTAAAGATGGCCTCACAATCCCTTACCATTTCCTGCTCCATCTCGTCAAGAACACCAAACATTTTTTTCGATAGCTTGGCAAGGGCCTCTACGGTCTTGGTATCACGGATAATTTCCTCTTGGATTTTGTTTCTCATATGAATTAAACGATCTTTGTTATCATGATTGAGCAAAAGAAGCGTCTTATTAACTTTTTCAATCCTATGATAATTATTTTGCCTTTGCCGGTGGATAAAAGCGCTCGCCTTCAAAAAAACAGCTTCAAACTCAGTTTGATAGGCAAAGTTATATGTCGGTTTATTAATAGTTTTTAAGTGATTCTTGAGCTGGCCAGGATTCATGATTTTATAATTCAATTTGGTTCGTTTTAAGAAATCCATTAATTCCTGTTTTCTATCTTCAACTACAACTAGTACATCTTGGACATATTGACGGTTTTCCAGCTCCCTTAGCAGCTGCTCCCATTTGCTAGAATAACCAATGCATACAATCAAATAATCAGTGCTGTTGATCAGCCTTTGATTCTTTTTATTCGGGAATAAATCAATCCATGCCAGATGTTCGAAGGGTAAGCCCGCCTTCACCGAAAAGCCTTCCAATACGTTCCGAAGATTTAATTGGTATTCTTTAATTAAAACCTCGTCAAGCAGTTTTAATTCGTGATTAGCAAGCTTTTCCTTCCGGCCAAAAACATTGTTGGCTTCTACACAAAGGCCTTCTGAAGTTGAGCTTTGGATAATAGGAAATTTCTTGGTTTGCAGCACAAACTTGAAATCAGAATCTGGAAAGACTGTATGATAGAAAGAATTTCTTATTTTGACAGAATCAAATAAGAGCCCGGCCGTCATTTTCCCTTGCAATGCTGGGTATTGCAGCCTGACTGCGGTACGTTCAACTAGTGAACTGACTTTCTTTATCAATCCAGGTTTATTCGGATAATGAGCCTTCTTTAAAATGGATGTCAGTTCCCCTTCAGTGTATTCCTTAAGCCTTTTCAGCAAACTGCTATACTTTGTTTCATCAAAATCCGCGGAAAGAAGCCTGGCAAGCAGGTTCATTTCCATATTCTTTACGGACTCCATTACGTCCCTCCTCGTACTTCAGGGGGATGCCCCATTTTTTCCCCTGTATCCCATCAGAGGTCTTGCCCTCAATCCTATCTCTCCAAGCTAGACCCCAACAATGGCATCAAATGTGCTCAGAAATTTTTTCTTCATCTTCATGAAATCTTTTGAAAGCTGGTTGTGCTTAATCACTTCATGGTTGATTGATGAGTAGAGGACGGCTAATTCGTATATTTGTTCTATTTGCTGCGCCTCGCAGATAAGCTGAGTTACTTCTTCTTTTTGCTTGAGAAGCTCTACCGATGATTGGCGAAGACCTTCCTGATAAACTTTTAATGAACCCTCCAGCTCCTTGGCCAGTTCACTATCGTCCTTCACAGGCTTATTGGCGCGTTCAAGAAACTTCATAATATAGTTGCCGGTATATTCTTTCTTTTCAAGGGATGAATAGGCGGTTACTGCATAAAAGGGGATTCCTTTTTCGCTTAGAGCCTTTCTGGCAGCAAGGACGATCTCCTTTACGTGGCTTTCTGGCTTTTGGTCCGCTTTATTAAAGATAAATAGAATGGGTTTGGAAATTCCAAGTGACGAAATAAAATGTAAATCCTCATTTTTGACCGTTCCATTCTCTATATCCACCAGCCAGATCAATAAGTCGGCTGTCTTTAAATGATGCCTGGCAATCTCTTCATCCTTGTTTCCTTCTGCCTTATTCGTATCTGATTTTGTGTAGCCCGGGGTATCCAGAATGACAGAATTCTCCCATTCAAAGGCTGGGAGCTGCGCCACAATATTTTTCAAAATTTGGGCAAACCCAAGGTTGTATTTGTTATAAAACGCATGGGTTATAGCATGCATGGCATCCTCATCGATCTCAACCTCATCATTTACGAAGGTAAAGGCACTGATTTTCCGTTCCCCTTTCACAATATAAGTGGGAATGGATGTAGCTGGGGTTTGATCTTCCGGAAGCAGGCTATAATCAACCAAAGAATTGATGAATTTAGACTTTCCGGCATTAAACCCTCCCCCGATGCCAATGATATTTTTTCCGGAGAGGATTCGGATGTTCTGAATTTCAAAAATCTTATTCTTCAATTTTATGATTTTTTGGTAAGCGTCCATATCCTCGGCCACCGAGATCGAATTAGAGAATCGTGACAAATCTATGTTGATTAACCGTTCAAAACTCTTTAAGCTTGCCCTGATTTCACGATTCTTCTCCTCTTCTTTTAAAATCTCGAAAATGATGCTAATCGCTTTATCTTTATCTCTTAAATATTCATTCTGTTCTTCTATTTTATGAACTACTGTTTCAAGCTGTTCAGCCTGGGCAAAGATATTCAATTCTTCTTTATCTTCAACTTGGTCCCATATATCCATCCACATTACCTCTTATAGAATTTCCGCCGGCAGGAATTGAACCACCGGGGAAAAAGATTAATTATTCAACACCTGCGGCAGCCTCTGCGTTTGCAGTGAAATCAATTTTTAATACAGCAAGTTCCTGTTCCACATCAGCAAGCAGCTCTTTGTATGCCTGAATATACATTTCACGGGATTCCAGCTGCTGCTGCAGCTCAACAAGGGTATCCCCAATGCTTTTGGCAATTTTTCCGGTAAATTCCTGCCCCTCTTTTGTGAGAACTCCCTTAATGGCCAGCTTTTCCTGTTCCAGCAACGCCTGGATATCTTTAATCACAGCCCCCATGACTTCTTCCTGCTTTTTCACAAGCTTGTGAATTTGATCATTTTGGACGACACTGGCGGCAAATGTATCCGAAATCATTTTTTCATACTTCGTATAATCGAGCTTAATTTGCGGAATCGTAAGGCTCCTCATTAAAATCTCGATTGGATTCAGGATTTCATTTTCATTAAACTTGCTGTCCTTCAGGTCAAACAAGCCTAGAATTGCCTTTTTCAAATCATTTCTCAACGCCCTGCTGTCAACAATTTCATTGAACGAATCAATGACACCCCTTTGAATCGAAACAATATAATTTCGAACATTATCAATGACCTGGTTGACGTTCGCATAATGATACGTCACATTTGAATAGACATCTTTTTTCCATAGCCACCAGCCAGAGGAATGCGAATATTCCTGCTTCCTTTCATAGGAAACATCTACTTTATTGTAGCTGTTCTGGGCTTCCGCGAGTTCCTGCTGCAAATGGAGAATCTTTTTCTCAATCTCAATCTTTTCATTTTCAAAAATATATTGGACATTACTTTTTGACCCATTCAGCTTGCTCATTAACTCATCAAATTTTTCCTGAAGCTGCTTTTTATCGAAATTTGACAGGTTATCCAGCCTGGATGCCGCTTCAGCATGAATGGATTCAATCAGTTGCCTGAATTTATTTGACTGGCCGGTAATCGTATCCATCAGCTTATGCTTCAAGATTTCATCCTTCTGCGACACGATTGTCTTGAACTCTTTTTTCTTGATTCGCTCTATATTGGCAAGCTGCGAGAATAGTTCAGGCGTAAACTCCCTATTCGGGAAGGTCACTTTAAGACGATGCAGAATATGGCTTTCCAGCTCATTTAAGTCCTTGCCCTTTTTTTGCGCAATGCTGTAAGCAAGGGAAGAAATAAATTGAGGAGGCAAATACTCCTGCAATGACCGAAGTGTTATATTACCTGGATTTTTTTTCAATTCTTCATTGATGACCTGATTAGCATAATTCGTCAGCTTTCCCTGAAGCATTCTCAATGCCTGTACTAAGTCGCCCCCTGGCTCAAGGTTCAGCAGGGCTGCATCAAATTTGCTGCCAATGATAATCCCTTTGCGAATTCCTTCTGTAGGCAACGTATTAACGAGGAATTCCACATCCTGATTTTTCATGAACTGGCCGGCATAACTTAATAGAAAAATGGCGTCACATTGGGCAAGATATTTCCTCGTAACCAACCCCCTTGATACGATCGGATCATTCGTTCCGGGAGTATCAATGACTTCCAGGTCCTTCAAACCCGGAAGGTTTAAATAAATATTTGTACTTTTGACAATGGGTGTCAGGACCCCTTCCGCACCGACAAAATAGCCAAGCTTGTCGGTTAGGTCACCAATCGTTTCAACACCTTTGATCGTTTGGGCAGAATCAAGATATTCCTCAAGCTTAATGTCATTTTCCACAACAAGATTCGTTAATTCCTTGCAGCCCTTTTTCTCCTCAGAAACCCGCTCATTTACATATAGCCTGATTTCTTCCTCAGATATTCGAGCCTTTGCTGATTTGTCTCCTTTTGAAAAGCTTAAGGAAGAAAACGGATTTTCAGATTGCTCTCTTTTTCGAGAAATCAGCTCTTCCTTCAGCTTCTGATATTCCAAATCATATTGATGGGATAATTCCTCGATCATTTCCCAATCTTTTCTACTGTAAAAAAAGACCTCTGCTTTTAGCTCAGCAGCATATGAAATCTTAGTCAAAGCAGCTGTCATGGGGGTGGGTGCCTCAGGCAGTATCTTTTTCCCCTCAAAAAGCAGAGCATTCAAAAATGAAGATTTACCTGCCTTTACCTCCCCAACAATCCCGATTTTTAATATTTTTTCATTTTGAACAATGCCTTCCATTTTATCCTTAAAGTGAGAAACAAACAGCTGTAACTCGGTTTGCAAGCCATCTGAAATCAAATCATTTTGCTGTGTATATTTCCCACTGATATTTTTGAACATATTGATGGTTTCTTCATGCAGCTGCATCGTGTACTGTCCTCCCTATTGGATGTTTTCTCTAAGCTTTTCAAGCCTCGCAATATCTGCTTTTAAAAAGTCGATATAGGCTGCGAATTCGTTTTCCTTTTTCTCTTTCATATCAATGGACAATTTTAGAGCTTCAGCGAGATTTTGCATTTCAGCCTCGACTTCCTTCTTAAGCTCCTGAAGGAAGTTCTCCTTAACGCTCTCTAGATTTCCATCAATATTAGCGCCTATTTTATCAATAATATTAGGAATAACATTTGCTTCAAGCTGCTCTTTGATCTTTTCTAGCTGACGCTCTTCACTGCCAATACCAAAGACTTTTAATATATCTGGCAAGAAGAAGATGATGAGCTCCAGCCAAGGGGCGACAACACCTGTCACAATGGCCAGACTTCCCACTGACACTTTATAGAGCTTTTCGTATTTTTTCAGGAAACCCTCAAGATCTTCCCTTTCAGCAAGCTTTTCAAGGCCATCCTGTACTCTGGCAATGGTTCCTTCCAAAGCCTTGCCTGCTTTCGTTACACCTTGAGCAACCTGTGAAACATCTACTAGCTCCCCTGACATTTTAGCCACCAGCTCCGAAAAGGTAAGTTCAAGCTGCTTGTTAGTCGACATCACCAGCACCGGCCTTATCAACTCATTCACCTTTTGGTTGAAGCTTTCACTGCCCGCCTTTGCACTCAATGCCAAGGAAGATGATTCGTTATATAAAACAGCTTGTACGTCTCGCAGAATATTGCTTTTTACTTCATTGCGAATTTTATGCTGAATTCGGACTTCTTCCTGCTTTAATTTTTCATCGAGACCCTTCATCTTTTTCTCAATATCACGAATACGCTTTTTAATTTCATCGGCATCTGAATCTGAATTTCGAAGAAGAACTTCCAAATTCATTTTTACACGCGATAGAAGCTGGACAAGCTCCACTTGAAACTTCTTCTTAAAAATGGCTTCCTTATCAAAGCTGTGAACCGCTTTTACAAACCCATCATTTCCGCCTTCCATCCTGGCAGAAGCTGTCTCCACGATCACCCCGTCAGAAATAGAGGCAATCACATTCTTGATGCCGCCCACAATTTCACTAATTTCATTCATGGGTTTTTGGTCGATTTTATTCACTATGACCGCGTAGTTCAGTTGATAAAGATCCAGTTCGTATAAAAAATTCAAGACACTGGATTTAACAGAACCGTCTTCACAATCTACCACGATAATAAAAACGACTCCTTCTTTCAAATATTGAAAGATTGCTTTATTGTGCTCAGCTATTCCGGAGTCGAAGCCCGGCATATCAACAAGCACCATATCTCCAAGCTGGTGAATCTGCTTATTCTCCATATAAACTTCTATGTATTTATAAGTATTGGCATCAATCTGCCGGATTTGCTCCAGCGGAAAGGTTTGTGTTTCGCCGTCTAATTTATGGGCCACTACCTTGTTATCCCCATACTTAATTTCTGCCGCAATGGCTGTTTCCGGAGTAATTTCTACCGGAAGGACATTTTCATGTAAAAAAGCATTAATCAGAGAGCTTTTTCCTGCATTAAAGCCACCAATCACGGGGATTTTCACGATAAAACTGTTGATCTCTTTTTCTGTTTTTTCTATCGCTAAAAATAAATCATGAGATATGTGATGCTTATCTCTGACTTCCTTTAATTCTGTGAGTATGTGTAAATAGGATGATTTCAATTCCATGGTACCCTTTTCTCCTTCTATGACAGATTAGTATAATGAAGATATAAATTGGTCAAAAGTATTGGAGACCAATTCAAATGCATCTATTTCATGGTGTAACAAGACAACATTTGGGTCCGCTGAGTTTCGGTAGTCTAGACAAAGATAATCTCCTGAAGGAAGATTGGCAAAAGGAATGACATCGTCTGGAAGACCGAGCCACTCCTTTACATTGAAAAGATTTACCTTGTAATCACTGGATATTGGCAGAAACGATTTTAATGTACGCTCTTTTCCGATTATAGGTTTGAACATTTTTTTATCCGGTCTGCCTCCGTGATATTTGCAGAGAATCTTTTTATATGTTATCGGGAGCTGGATATGAAAAGTGGTTTCAATTTTTGTAATGTCTTCTACCTTTAATGGTGTTTTGATATATTTCCAGTTTAGTAGCATCCTTAAGCCCCTTTATCGGTATTCTGTTCCTCCGCCCCAAATAAAGCGTCCGCCGGTATGCCCTGTCATGGCATGAACTTCTTCCTCAACTAGCTCTAGCCTCCCAGGTTCCTGATGATGATGCCATACATATCCATCCGGTGTTTCGCCCGCCTGGATCTGTTCTAGCTGTTCAGAATTGAAAGGATTCCCAAGTTCTGGGCTCAAAGCGATTTTGCTGGCCAGCACCTGGTTAGCAGCCTCAAATTGAACATAGTCACTTTCAAAGTATATGGATTCAGGAATCACTACGGCTGCTTGTTCCTGAAAGTCGGGATAGACGCCGGACACAAAGTCTCCATTCGGCAACTCAACGGTTTCCGCTGAAAAATAAACTCCTGATACCTCATGGAAGTCCCCCTCTAAACTGGAGTTGACCGTTTCAATAAAGTATTCATTTTCTCCGCCTGGAGGTGTATGGAGATAGGATTCTTCATTACCCTGAAAAACTCCAATATTTTCGATCTGGTTTTCCTGCCTAAATGGAGATTCATCCTTAACCTCATCTGCCTGAACAGAATTAGGACTATCCGCTAACTCAAACACCGTAATAGCAACACCGCCAATGATTACCTTCTTGGCCAGTTCTCTTCCGCCTTTCAGCATTCTCTGACGATCCCCATCAACCAAGCCAAGATAAAAATCCTTGGAATTTACAGCAGTTTGGACGACAGCCTTTTCTATTCTATTAGCGGTATACTCCATCACATGGGATAAACCCTTAACTCCAGACCGGCGCAAACTCTCATTGTTAGTGGCCATTCCAGCGACTGTTTTGGAAACACCTGCCGCTAGATCCCCTACTGTACGAACTGTCGCGACCGTAGCTTGTTTGGCCCCTTCGCCAATCTCGCCAAAAAAATCACTGCATTCGAGATTTACGGCTGTTCGTCCAATAAACCGACGGGCATCGTACAAGAAACTCATTCCATTCCCTCCTATATTTACCTATTGATATCGTAATACATAGGATAAAAGAATGAAACAAAAAGTTTAGAATAATACTATAGTCCTTATTGTTAATTAGAATTCGTTCACTGACTATAGTATAAGTTGAAAAAAAGAGGTAACTCCCTTCAGTTTAGTGAAGGGAGTTACCTCTTTCTTTAAAACCTGCATAATTTTATTAATCATCTCTATTGCATCTTCTATTTTTATTTTGTATAGGGCGATGCTGGGTCGGCACTCTAGCCCCTGTTTTATTGCACATCTAAAATATCAACTAATTTCCAGTTTCCAGTCTCATCTTTTTCCAAATAATAGACGTAAGTATTTTTAAGTTCTTCCACTTGATCGATAGTGGCCATTTCATCTTGAATAACGATGGCTGTTCCGTCAATAAAATATTGAACCTCAAGCACTGTCGTTTCGTATTTTACATCAAAATCTTTAAAAGTTGGTTCTAGTTCTTCTTTAAGATTTGCATAGTCAGGGAATTGTTCGCTGTATAAGCTCATCATCCCCTCTACATCTTCAGCATTTGCATATTCATCTGCCTTTTTGAAGAACTCAATCATTTCCTTTTCTTGTGCAAGGAAGCTCGCACCTTTTCTAATGCTTTCTTGGTAAGCTGCGTATAATTCACCTATGATTCCTTCATCCTCAATCACGTCAATCAGGTCGAAGAAGCCAGCCACTTACCTTAGTATGAAATAATAAAACCCACTCCACACTAAACAGCCCACTAAATTTTATTTTTAATAACAACTTCCGTTACAATCAGATTTTTTCGAAGCTTAGCGTTATCAATGATGATATCCGCTATATCGTCTGGATCCATGAAGTCCTTTATTTTCTCTTCTGTGAAAATGCCGTCCCAGAATGGTGATTTCATTCCGCCCATATAGGCACCGAACACCCGAATGCCAGTGTCATTTAGTTCAAGGTTAAGGCTTTCTGTGAATCCCCGTACACCGAATTTACTCGCACAATAGACGGACTCGGTGACTTTTCCTTCAATTCCAGCCGTTGACACGACATTTACAATGATGCCTTGGTTACGTTCTTTCATACTTGGCAGGACTGCTTGTGTGCAGAAAATCGTTCCCTTTAAATTTATATCAATCATGCCATGCACATGTTCTTCTGATATATTTTCTGCCAAATCAAATACACCGAGGCCAGCATTATTGATTAATAAATCAACGGGGCCCACTTCTTCCTTAATGGACCGCATTACCTTTTCTACCGCACTTTTGGACGTCACGTCCAGCTCGTAAATAGAGTAGCTGTTAGTTAATTGTTTAGCGGTTTCTTCAAGTTTGGAAGTTCTTCTTCCTATTAAACATACATGGCAGCCCATATTAGAATATTTTATAGCCAGAGAAGCACCTAGTCCGCTGCCGGCACCTGTGATCACAACAACTTTTAGTTCCAAAGCTTATCCTCTCCTTCTTAGTCTCCGTCAGAGTCCAAGGCACTATTTGTACCCTCTTGGACCCCTAGATAATCAATGGCTAGGGCAATGTAATATTGAATGGAGTCGAGATATTTTTGAATTTCAACCCATTCATCAGGCTGGTGGGCTTGTTTAGGTTCTCCCGGTCCATAAATTAATATAGGAACTTCGGGCAGGTGTGCCTTGTAAATAGATCCATCAGTATAATAGTTAACCCCGCCCGGCTTTAGATCTTCCTTACTATTCAAGCTTTGAGCTGTTTTAATCCCTAATTCAATAAAAGGATCGTCTGCAGGAGTATAGACACAGCCCATATCATTCAGTACCTCTATTCCAAACGACACATTCATTTTTTCAGATACCTTTTGTGCCAGCTGTTTGATATTCTCCGTAATTTCTGTATGCGATTGTCCTGGCACAGTTCGAATATCAATGGTGATGGAACATTCGTCTGGAACGACATTCGTCCCAACGCCCCCATTGATCATTCCAATATTCAACGTGGAGCCTCCTAATATTTCATGTTCATCATATTGGAGAATGTAATTATTCAATTCGTTCATAAATTGGTTCATTGCCAATATTGCATTAATTCCTTCCAAAGGCATTGAACCGTGGGCTGTTTTTCCAAACATAGAGATTTTCAACCACAATACACCTTTGTGTGCAATAACGGGTTGATTTGAAGTAGGTTCGCTAATAACAATCGCCGAAGCTTGATCAATTTGACCTTTTTTGACAACAGTTTTAGAACCTAGACAATCTACTTCTTCCCCGACAGTACCTACAAATTGAAGGATACCATTCAATTTAATTCCTGCTTTTTCGATACATTCCATTGCGATGATCATGGCGGCTACACCACTTTTCATATCTGATGAGCCCCGGCCATATATCCGCTCACCGTCCTGTCTTCCTTCAAACACCGGATAGGTCCATTCTACATTCCCGACTGGGACGATATCGAAATGTCCACTGAATATCAGCCTTTTTGAATCGTCAGGTGAAATTTCTGCATTGCTATATGAAACAATTAAATTTTCCCTATCTTTTTCTACTATATCTGCCTGTACCATTAAACCAGTATTTTCAAGCCGCTGACTAATTTTATCCGCAAGTGCCTTTTCCCCGCCTGGAGGATTAATCGTATTGATCTGGATTAATGACTTTAAAAACTGGATAGCATCATCTTTGTCAACATATTTAAATACCTTTTGGATATCCATATTAGCTACACTTCCCTCTCTAGAAAATGCGGCAGACCTTTTCTTGCACCAACTTCAGAAACGGCACTAGCCCCCAGTTGAATCCCCGCCCGTAAGATCTCTTCTTGCGACCAATTTCGAATGATTCCATATAGGGCACCTACAGCAAAGGCATCACCTGCACCAGTTGAATCAACTGGATTAACCTTTATTGATGGCAGGACAAGCTGATGATAGCTGCTTCCTTCAGTGATAAAACTAGACAGTGCACCCTCTTTTCCTAATTTAACAAATATTTTGCCCACTCCTAAAGCGTGGAGCGACTGGATAGATTGATCCAGATCTCGATTCGGAAACATATCATTTAATTCGGAGCGGTTGACGAATAAAATATCTGTTTTTGACAACAATGGCTCCAAAAACGACAACCCTTTCTTTGTCAATAAAGTACTAGGATCAAAAGAAATTTGTAGATCGGGACAAGTTTCTTTCCGTCTAAATAGCGAGGGTGCTAGATGTATAAGAGGACTGCTTATATGCAATAAACTAATATTTCCATAAAATGCCTTTGGGACCAGATCGGCATCATAATGAGAGTTTGCCCCTGGAAAAGTATACATCGTTCTTAATCCCGAATTGTTTACTAGCACCATAACAGTACCTGAGGTCTTTCCTTGTATTCTTTGAATATAGTCAAGTTTGACCTTTTCGAGACTATTTAATAGAAAAGAAGTATAGGATTCTTCACCGACTGCCCCTAAGAAATAAACTTCTTCCCCTAAACGCGAAAGACCGACAGCAACATTTGCTGCCGATCCACCTGGGGCTATTTGTAATTCCTTGCCTTCCATTTCTTGATCAATGTCTGCAAATCCATCAATCAGTCCGATTAAATCCACATTAATAAATCCATGTACCGCAACTTTTACCATGTTAAAGACTCCCTATTCTACCGGAGTGAGTTTACTTGATCCATAAACTGTTTGACTCTTTCGATGTCTACCCTTTCCCACCAGTTTCCGTTTTCCTTAAGGAAACTTCCTACAATCGCGCCATCCGCAATAGATAGAATCTTCTTGGCATTGTCAGTCGTCATTCCACTTCCAATAATAACTGATAAACTAGCAGACTCCTTAATACCAATGAGTTCATCTAGTGAAGTTTCATCCCCAGTTCGGTTTCCAGTAGCAATTAAAATATCAGCATCAAAGAATTCGTTATCCCGTGTTTGTTCTGCCAAGCTGCGGTCAGCAACGATGGAATGACTACCATGCTTTACATGAACATCGGCCATAACCTTTATATCATCACCGAAGAGATTTGACTTATATCTCATGGCTTTTGCTGAGGCCCCTTCAACGATTCCTTCGTTAGCCACGTAAGCATTAACCCATTGATTCGATCTAACCCATTTAGCATCACATGCTTTGGCGATCGCAATAGCTGGGACGACTGCATTAGCTAAGCAGTTTACACCAAGCGGCAGCTTAGATGCTTTACGAATTTCAACCCCTACTGCAGTCATGGCTGCAACCGTTTCAAAACTGAAATCCTCGGGCTTCGGAAAAGGGAGATCCCATGCATTTTCTATTTGTAATCCGTCTACTCCGCCCTCTTCCATACGGCGAACATCCTCAAGAGCAAACTCGATGATTTCATCCATACTTTCGCCTTTGTAATGGGGAGCCCCAGGCAGCGGTTTCAAATGAACCATACCTATAATTGGTTTTCGTACATTAAATAAATTTTCTAATACATGTTTCTTTTCTGGAAAAATACCACCACTCATTAATATCACCTACACACTCGCATTTTTTCTTGCTTTAATGGAATTAAGCCATACTGCTAATAAGATTACGACACCTTTAATCATTAATTGATTATAGGAAGAAACATTTAATAAATTTAATCCATTGTTCAGAATAGAAATAATCGCTACACCCATTAAGGTTCCCGCTATTTTTCCTTCGCCCCCGAACAGGTTAGTCCCGCCTAATACAACAGCAGCGATTGCATCTAATTCAGATCCTGTACCTGCATTTGGTGAACCTGAGGATAAACGAGAAGCAAGAACGATACCAGCGATTGCGGTAACAGCTCCTCCCAAAACATAAACACCCGTCTTCACCCATTTCACATTAATACCGCATAATCTGGCAGCCTCTTCATTGTCACCAATCGAATAAACATTTCTGCCAAAACGAGTATGTGATAACAAAACATGTCCAAGAATGGCTACAATAATCATGATAATAATCGCTGTTGGAATGGGGCCAAGATACCCGCGCCCAATTTCTCGGAATCCCGCATCAGTAATAACAACCGGGGTCCCTGCTGTATATACAAAAGCAATACCGCTTAAAATGGTTGTCATCGCTAAAGTAACAATAAACGGTGGAATATTCTGCCTAGATATAACAGTTCCCATAAAGAGTCCAATTAGCCCGCCTACTAATATAGTAATAAGAATGGCAAGTGGAATCGGTACACCAGAAACAATGAGTCCGCTCACTACTACACCACTTACAGCCAGCTGAGACCCTGCACTTAAATCAATTCCTCCCGTAATAATAATGAAGGTCATTGCTACAGCCATAATACATAATACGGCGGATTGACGCATGACATTAAGCAAATTATCGACTGTCAAAAAGTCAGTTGTAATAATAGACATAATGATGATAAGCAAAGCTAAACCGATAGTCGTACTTCCCTTATCGAAGAGAACATAAAGCTTTTGTTTCCAGCTTGTTTTCTGTGTGTTTTGATCCAAGTTCATGTTTGTTGATGTATTATTAAGCACCTATTCCACCTCCAAAGGCTAATTTTAATATGTTATCTGACGTTATTTGTTCTTTGTTAAGTTCGCCAGCAATTGCCCCTTCTCTCATGACAATTGTGCGATCACTCATGCCAATGATCTCTGATAGCTCAGAAGAAATCATGATAATCCCGACTCCCTGCTTTGCAAGATTACTAATTTGGGCAAAGATTTCTGCCTTTGCACCTACATCAACCCCACGGCATGGTTCGTCTAGTATAAGGATTCTTGGTTCTTGGATCATCCAGCGAGCAATAATCGCCTTCTGCTGATTTCCACCACTTAACGTAGACACTTTCTGTTCTATTGTCCTAGCCTTAATATTTAACTTTTGTTTATAATCTTCTGAAACTGCCTTTTCTGTCTTTTTATTAATAAGGAGGCCCTTTGTAAACTTGCCTAAGTTCGGAAGGGATATATTATCCCTTACAGTTTGCTTTAGAATCAGCCCTGTTTCTTTGCGGTTCTCTGTAACAAACCCTATCCCCATTTTGATGGCATCGCTTGGATTATTAATTTTTGTTAATTGATTGTCGATCAGTATTTCACCCGTATCTATTTTTAACAGGCCGAATAGCGCCTGGGCGATTTCTGTCCTTCCTGAGCCTACCAAACCGGCGACTCCTAGAATTTCACCACTTCGTAATTCAAAGTTAATATCTTTAAGTACTCCTGATTTTGAAAGGTTTTGCACCTTTAATACAGGCTTTCCGATAGGAACTTCCTCTTTATTAAAATAATCATCCATCTTTCGATTAACCATCAATTCAACGAGTTGGTCTACATCCTTGACCTCACTCATTGGCAAGGTTTTAATATGAGTACCATCTCTTAAAACAGTAACAGTATCACAAACTTTGAAAATCTCATCCATTCTATGGGATATATACAAGATGCTTACACCTTTATTTTTGAGTTCGGTTACTAAAGACAGCAGAATTTCTGTTTCTCTTTCAGATAATGATGAAGTAGGTTCATCCATTATCAGTATTTTGGCTTCTTGAGAAATCGCACGAGCAATTTCAATCATCTGTTTTTGTGCAATACTAATTTCTTTTGCCAATTGTTTCGGATTAAGATTAATTTGAAGCGATTTAAAAATTTCCGCTGCCTTATCATTCATGTAATTCCAATTAATAAAACCCATTTTTTTAGTTGGCTGACTGCCGAGAAAGACATTTTCGGCAATCGTTAAGAAATTGGCTACGTTTAATTCTTGGTATATACAATGAATCCCGATTTTCTTTGAAGCCTTAGGATCCATATTGTCAATGATTTCACCTTTATATCGAATTTCCCCACTCGTTTTTGAATAGGCGCCTGTTAGAATCTTCATTAAGGTAGACTTGCCTGCTCCATTCTCTCCAACAAGCGCATGAACACTTCCAGGATAAACAGTCAGAGATACACCTTTAAGTGCTTTCACACCGGAAAATTCCTTAGTAATATTCTCCAGTTCTATGATTGGTGAGTTCACTTACATACTCCCCCCTTGGTTTGGTGAGAAAACAGGGAGAAAATCTCCCTGTTCTACTTTTTGAAATGTTCGTCTACATTTGATTTATCTATTAAAATTACTGGCACACTAATATTTTTATCTAGTTCTTTTCCATTAATAGCCTCAAGAGCAGCTTTAATGGACTCTTCACCAATTTTGAAAGGCTGCTGCTGAATCATAGCTAGAATATAGTCACTGCGAACTCCTTCTGCTGCCTCTTCTGTTACGTCAAAACCAACGATTTTTGTATGCTTGTTGTTCGCTGATTCTAGTGCAGCCAACGCACCTAGCACACTATTTTCTGCAGTAGCGTAAATATAATCAATATCTGGATTAGCTTGAAGAATATTTTCTACAGTTGCCATTGATTTTTGACGATCGTAACCTGGCTGGCTATTTAGAATTTCTACATTTCCCATATCCTTTAATACTTCTTTAAAACCTTCTAATCTTTGTTTTTGAACGAAAGACTGTTCATGTGTAACAACTGCGATCTTTACACCTTTTCCCTTCGCTTCGATCTCTTTCTTTAAATATTCCCCTATTTGTTTACCCGCTTCGAGGTTCTCCGTTCCAATGAAAGTATCTACACTTTCACTTTCTACTACTGCATCTGCGGTAATAATCGGAATTCCCTTTTCCTTCGCCTCTTCAACGACAGGAACAACCCCAGCATTATCTACAGCTAAAACGACTAGAGCGTCTACACCCTTTTGCATATAATCTTCAATAGAAGAAACTTGCTTTGCTAAATCCAGGTTAGGATCATTAACTAACAATTCTACTCCCGCTTCTTCTGCAGCCTTTTTCATTCCATTATCAATATCAATAAAGAATTGGTGGCGAAGCGTAGCTGTTGTAACGCCAATCGTTATTTTTCCATCATCCTTTTTACCAGAGCTTGCTTTTTCCCCTGAGCTACAAGCGGATAAAACTAGTAACATGGACAAACAAATAAGAAACAATGTTTTTTTCATAACTTTTTCCCCTCCAAATAAATTAGTAGTTTTTTAATCTATAGATTCTACACCACACCATGAAATGATGAATTGAACATAAATCTCGATTAGTGATAAAAATTGGGAAATTGGTACAGATTCATTCACACAATGACACTGCTTTGGATCACCACAACCAATAATAATCGTTGGTATGTCAGCAAACCCAGCAAGCAAACGAGCATCGCATCCTGCCGGCATCCCTTCAATCACTGCCTCTTCCTCTAACACTTCCTCTATGACTTTCTTCATTTCGTCAACAAGAGGATGATTAATCGGTGTTTCAAAAGGATAACCCTCCTGATAGACACTCACCTTAGGAGGATGCTTCTCTAACCATTCATCCCCTTTAGCCACTCTTTCTATTGCTTCAATCACTTCTCTGTTCACACGTTCTCTCGTTTGTTCATACGTTTCAGATTGATTAGGCTGATAGTGAAGACATGTTTTTAATGTGCAAGAGCCTGGAACAACAGACCCGGCTATCCCCCCTTTTATTTCTCCTAGATTGATTGTAGGGCCTGGCAATAGCGGGTGCCTCTCTGTCATAAGCCAATGGTGCTCTAGATCCTTTAATCCTTGATAAATCTTGAATGCCTTGTCAATTGCGTTAACGCCTTCCCAAAGCTGACTGGAATGAAGACTGTGGCCCTCTACAACAATCTCATGAAACAGAAAACCCATATGTGCAGGCTGTATATGTAATTGAGTGGGTTCTCCGACTATTGCAGCATCAGCCGTATAACCACGTTCTACACATGCAAGCGTTCCGTTGCCTCCACCTTCCTCATCGACTACTGATTGGATGATTAAGTCACCTTTCAATTGATAGCCCATTTTTTTAATGGTTTGTGCCGCCATAACCATTGCGGCTAAAGATGCTTTCATATCAGTAGATCCAAGTCCATATAGAACATCATCCTGAACCTGTCCTAGAAAGGGGTCATGTGACCATTTTTCTCGGTCTCCATAAGGCATCGTATCAATATGACCATTTAAAATGAGGGATTTACCACCTCCTGCTCCTTTTAGTGTTCCGACAACATTGGGACGATCAGCATTATTATGGCCTAAATTGGCTCCGGGATATTTTTTGATCTTTTCATCTTCCACCAAAAATTCATCAACTTCAAAACCGAGATTCAATAGCTTCCCTTTAATGATTTCCTGCCCGGCCTTCTCATTCCCGCCTAGCAGCCCGTGTCCAATGACCTGGGTATCTGTCTGCACCAATTTTGACAAAAAATCTATATATTCATCTTTATTTTCCCGAACGACTTCCTCCACTGTCATGTCCATCACCAACTTACTGTTTTTATTTTTTGATATGTTCTAAAATCCGGACCCATAGTGGCTGATAGTGCTCCCACTCCATGAATTCCTTTGGTCCCCAATGCGGTGCACAATCACTTGCAAAGCATGCTGTTTTCCCATTGCCATATTCACCCACTACAAGAAGGGGATCCTCTTGAATGTTAACGAGAACCTCTGCTCCATCCTTCGCTTTAAACTGGTTGTATCCTAGGAAGTTTGGCCAATTTGCCATACCCTTTGTAATCGCATGTTCTTTAATCGTTTCAGCCCGTACTCCTTGCGGCATTTCTACACGGTCATCTCTATCAAGCATTTCAACAGGAAGGACATCTGCAAGAACTGTATTCTTATAGTTTGCCTTGCCTTCAATGCCCATGAACGATAGATAACCTCCGATCATCAACAAGCCTCCGCCAAGAGCAACATATTCCTTCAGCAACTCTAATGCATTTGGAATAATCTCCATTTGGTAGAATGTAGAGTTTTGCAGCAGGAATGTGTTCGCTCCAATATCACTAAGAACAATCGCATCATATTGCTGAAGCACTTCTAGTTTCTTTGGGAAGCGTACCTGGACCTCGTGAGCGGGCATATAATCTACTTCTACATTTGCATCTCTTAAACAATTAAGTAAGTATGTAGCACCTTCCTCATATTTAGTTGATTCAAAGGAATCGTACCCCTTTACATGAACCATATGAACCATCCAAGATTCTCCGATAAAAAGTATTTTCATTTGTAACACACTCTCCTTAAATATTTAATTGATTTATAGTTTTATATAGTTGAAATCACTAGTGAATAAAGGGAACGAATTATTGAGGATTACTAACCTTTTTCTTGAAAGCTTAATACCTCAGTTAGGCTCGGCATACCTAATAATGCACCTGATTTCCCAATGGCCAATGCTGCTGTTTTATTGGCAAATTCTATTGAGTCTAAAATGGTTTTGCCTTGGCCAATTGCATAGGCTAACCCAGCATTAAATGCATCGCCTGCACCGGTTGTATCCTTGACCGGCACCTTATAACTCGGTATCCTTTGGAAGCTTTGCCCATCACCCTTATATGCAACCCCTTCTGAACCTAGCGTGGTGATTACATTCCGAACCCCCCTCGATAACAGCGCGTCCATTTTACTTTCTAGAGCATTCCCCACTGCCCAATTACTTGTAAGAATGTCAAGCTCGGTTTCATTTGGTGTAATGATGTCCACACATGCCATAATATCTTCCGGAATATGCTGAGCAGGAGCGGGATTTAAAATAACAGTCTTATTTAAGAGATTTGCTATCTTAACAGTATGACAGACAGTTTCCATAGGAATTTCCATTTGGATCAGAACAATATCTGATTCCATTAAGACATCAATGTTACGATCAATATCCTCCGGCAAACATTTTTCATTTGCACCTTGAATGACAATAATGCTGTTCTCCCCATTAGCTAACAATATAATTGCTGTTCCGGTAGACAAGCCTTCAATTTCCTTAATAGACGAAACCTCTACTCCATTTGAGCTTAGGCATGAAATTAACTCTTTGCCGTACAGATCCTTGCCAACACTCCCAATCATTCGAGCCTCAGCCCCAAGTCTGGAGGCAGCTACCGCCTGATTTGCTCCCTTCCCCCCGGGTAAGTAACTTATTTCTTTTCCCAGGAGCGTCTCCCCTTGTACCGGAATTCTGTCCGTTTGAACAACAAAATCCATATTAATGCTTCCAACTACTGCAATTTTAGATATCATTCTTCTCCTGTACCTTCTTTCTCGTTGAATCTCTAACAATGAGGGAAACCGGTAAATTTATTACCTCGTTCCCTTTTTTAGTATTATTAATTCTGGCAATTAAATTCTCAGCTGCTAGTTTTCCAGCCTCATAGATGGGCTGCGCTACAGTAGTGAGTTCCGGCTGGGTAATTTCTGTTAGGTTTATACCATCAAAGCCGCAAACAGCAATTTGGTCAGGGACTTTGATATTTAAATTGTGTAATTGTTTTAATACTCCAATTGACATTAGATCATTACCTGAGAAAATGCCGTCCACATCCGGATGTAGTTGCAGTAAGTCCTCTGTTGCCTTCTTTCCCCCGTCAATTGTGAAATCCCCGGGTACTAATAAAGTGGGTGTAAACCAAGGCTGCTTTTTCACAACGTCCTCATAACCCGCAAGCCGTTCGCGGGCTGTACTATATTCCAAGGGACCGTATATATGAGCGATCTTTTTGCATCCTACGTCTAGCAGATGCTGTACTGCTTTTATTGCCCCACCATAGTTATCAACCCGTATCACACAATTTGTTTCAATGTCTTGCGCCCGATCCAATACGACCAATGGTATATTGGAGTGTTCCAAATCCTTAATTTCCTTTAACCCTAAATTATTTGAAGCAATAATCATTCCATCTACATATTTTTTTCTGAGGATATCGATATAGGATTTCTCCTTAACACCTGAGTCATCTGAATTGCACAATATCAACGTAAATCCATGCAGCTTCGTCACATCCTCAACCCCTCTTGCTAAAACAGGGAAAAAGGGATTTAAAATATCCGGTACAATTAAAGCGATCGTTTTCGTTTTTTTTGCTGTTAATCCCCTAGCAAGTTGGTTTGGTTCATAATCCAATCTTTTCATTACTTCTTGAACCTTCGCTTCAGTTTCCGCACTAACATATCCATTTTTATTTATAACCCTTGAAACTGTTGCCACAGATACACCCGATAATTTCGCAACATCTCTTATTGTGGTAGTCAAGCTAAGTCACCTCTCTTCATGAAACCGGTACCATATAAAGCAAACATCCCTATAAAATATATGTAACCGTTTACCTATTAAGTAAAAAAAATAATTTATATATTAATTTGATTGTCTATATATGTTTTCCTCAAACATGTAACCGATTACCTAAAGAATA
>NZ_JBALPC010000025.1:43647-52994 GCF_036965225.1 Bacillus sp. JJ1474
ATATTAACATTAATGTCAATATTCAAATTTAAAATAATTATCAATCTATTTACTTTATCTATAGGGTAAATATTGGAAAGGTGCTAGTTTTTTACACTCCATTTAGTTTGAAATTTTATATTAAGGATGGTTCTAAAAAGGAACTGATGTCCGCAAAGCTCAGCTGGAACTGTCTACCTCGTTATCAATATACTTATCAAAATCAATAAAGGTATTAATCATTCATATTTCCTTCCCATATCCATTTACACATTTATCCACATTTATTAAACTTTATGTAGGATTATGAAGGGAGACATAGGACGAATGACTGATGCGTTAATTGGTGGGATTGTCGGTTTATTGCTGGGCGTTATATTCGAGGATCCACTTAAAACTATGTGGAGAGCCATAACTAGATTTTTCAGAAGGCTTTTTGTTAAAGAAAAGGATGTACAGGATCCCTATTATTTTTCGCTGGGAAATGAAATGACCTCTTTTGTGGTATGCGATGGTGATGGGGAAATGACCTTTGCTCCGGAGAATATTGAGACAAGACTGACCTCAAGCAGACCTATTTTCGAGGAGGATTTACTAGAATTAAAGAATGAAATTGAAAGAATACAAGAACAGAATTTACAAAATGGAGAAAACCACAGCTGGAACGGACCTCTTTATGCTCTAGAAAAGCATATGATTTTACGGACTAATATTAATGAGGATATGAAGGCTGTTTTTACTTTTACTCCAAGTGATTACTATACGTTTAAAGCAATTAATACAAATTTGAACAAAATATTGCCTAATGGCCAAACGATCAAGCAAAAGTACCTAGCAAATGCGAATCATAAAAGACCTATTGTGCAAATCGCTAATGGATTTGGCGTTGCGCTGGTTGTAGTGACGGCAGATGGGCAAACCATTTTAACGAAACGTTCGCCAGATAGCGGGGTACGCCCTGATGAATTGGATATTGGGATTGTGGAGGCTGTTCACCCTTCCCAGGATCGTCATGCTAGCGGTCAAGGGCCCGATTTTTATAAAACAGCCATTCGAGGTGCGAAAGAAGAACTTGGGCTGACTGTATCTGAGCAGGACATTAAGCTTCTTGGATACGGAGTGGATGAGGAATATTATCAGTGGAATATCATTGGAGTTCTATACTGTAAAGAAACGTCAGAGGAAATCGTTCAAAACCGCAGCAGAGGAATTTCTGGAAAATGGGAGCTTGAGGACCTTCGCTTTGTTCCTTTCAAGATCAATTCCATCCTCAATGTGTTGAAAGAAGAAAAGATGTGGTCCACAGCGAAAATTGCTCTTTACTGGGGACTTATACATGATCATACAAAGTCGAGTGTGGATGCAAAGGTTAGAAAAGTATTTGGATAGAAAATGAAAAAGGGCTCCAGAAAGTCAGTTACCCTAACCTTTTGGAGTCCATTTATCCCATATACCCTTTTAGCCCTTAAATTTTATTTTTAATAATAACTTCCGTGACAATAAGGTTTTTTCGAACTTTTGCATTTTCAATGATAACATCCGCTACATCGTCTGGGTCCATCAGGTTTTTCATTCTCTCTTCTGTTAAAATGCCTTCCCAGAACGGGGACTTCATTCCGCCCATATAGGCACCGAATACTCGAACACCCGTGTCGTTTAGTTCCTTGGCGAGGCTCTCTGTGAATCCCCGTACACCAAATTTACTCGCACAATAAACGGACTCGGTGACTTTCCCTTCCACTCCCGCTGTCGACACAATATTAATAATAAGGCCTTGGTTTCGCTCTTTCATGCTTGGCAGGACCTCTTGTGTGCAGAAGATCGTTCCCTTTAAATTAATATCAATCATATCATGCACATTTTCTTCCGTTAGATTTTCTGCCAAATCAAATACACCCAGACCAGCATTATTGATTAATAAATCAATAGGGCCCACTTCCTCCTTAATAGATGCCATCGTTTTTTCTACTTCCCTCTTTGAAGAAACGTCTGCCTCGTAGATCGAATAACTGCCCGTTAATTGCTCAGCTATTCGTTTCAGTTTTAAAGCGTTTCTTCCAAGCAAACAAACATGGCAGCCCATTTCAGAATATTTCTTGGCGAGAGAAGCACCAAGCCCGCTTCCTGCACCTGTGATAGCAACAACCTTTATATCCATGTTTTAATCATCCTTTCTTTTAATGTTAAGAATACTATACCATTTGATTGGCTATGACCATATCGATATGCGAAAGTCTGAACCAGGACGAAGAAGGCTGCGAGTCTGAATTCACCCGCAGCCTTCTATCAAGTCTAAAAATAGTGTATTAAAACAAGGCAAGACAAAAATTTTTAAACTAAAGTTATTACTCTGCCCCAGCCTCTAATAATATTTTCTCGATTTCCGAGTATCCTTTTTCTCTTGCAAGTTCAAGAGGGGTAACCCCATACTTATCAACCATTTGCGGGTCTGCACCATGTTCAATTAATAGTTGGATAATCGTTTGCTGTTTTGGTCCGCCGTCATTAAGGATGATCGCCTCGATCAGTGGTGTCCAGCCGACAAAATTGGTGTGGTTTACATTAATGCCCGTTGTGGTTAATAGGAAACGAACGACATCAATATGCCCCTTTTCACATGCCGGTGTAAGGCCAACCCCTCCAAAACGAGTCAAACACTCTAAATCCGAACCATGATTAATCATTAATGTTACTAGAGCTAAGTCCCCTTTAATACAACCATATAAAAATGGATTCAGACATGTTTGATCTTGCAGGTTAATATCTGCACCTTCATTAGCCAAGAATTCTACTGTATCAAGTTTGTTATTAATGGCAGCAAGTAATATAGCTGTTTGCTTTTTCTTATTTCTTACATTAATATCGATTCCTTTTTCTAAAAGGCTTTTTAAAGTTTCAATATCTCCTTCAATGGCAGCTGTAAAAAAATCTTCTATTAAATCCACTGTAGTCACCTCGGTTTTTTATTTTGTTTCTTTAAATAGATTTTAGGCGAGTTCCCTCCCAACTACAAATCGGAAGATCATCAGCTGAACAAAAACAAAACGTCTGAGCATTAGCCCAGGTATTGGATTGCCTATTTCCCCTCAATATATGTCCATTTAAAGCTGTAGGTTGAATTCAGATGCCGGATTAGGTCATATCGCTCCAAAATGTACAATTATTTAGAAAAATCAGTTAAAATATTTTGAATGTGTAAAATTGTTTTGAAACTAAAATAGCAGAATAATTTTGTAAAAGCCGTTTAACAAGGGGTTAGAAAATGGCATAAAATTTGCAATGACCTTTATTGATAAAATTAGAGGAGGTTACATATGGAGAGGATTCGTAAGATAAGAGAAAGATTTCATGATTTAGCCTTGGATGGAATGATGATTATCAATCCATGGAACATGATATACACGTCTGGTTTTACGGGAAGCAACGGTGTGATCCTTATTTCTGAAACGGAAGCCAAACTCATTACAGATTATTGTTATCTTGATCAGGCACGAGAACAAGCTGAGGATTTTGAAATAGTGTTGCACAAAGGTCACACAAGCCATAAAGGGAGAATTTATGAAGAAGTGGCTGTGCAAGTGAAAGAAATGAAGATTAGCAAGCTTGGTTTTGAGCAGGATCATCTAACTTATGGTTTGTACAAATAAAGACAACTGGATTTGAAGAAGAATCTAAAGAGGGTAAACAGAAAGCCACTATTTGATATAATAAAGAATGACCGAGCGAAATGACGCTCAGTCAATGATGAGAAGATTCCATATTAAAACTTCTATCAACTTAAAACTGTTATTTCGGATCAAAGACCCCGAACTCGATTCCATTTAAAAAAGAATCTGCGATACTGTCTAACCTTGAAAACACTATCCCTTTTTCTATTAAGCTATCAATCCATTTTTCTAATCCTAATAACCGATGTCCACGTCCTGAAACCTGTGGATGAAATGTTGCAACTAAAACGCCATTTTGAAAATCCCGAAGCATGTATTCGACATCACCTGTCCAATTTTTAAACATTTCATCAGGTGTTTTCAAGCCTGGAAAAAGTGAATTAGGTGTTTTTAAATATTCAAAATAAACATAGTCATCTAAAGACCAAGAAACAGGTATCTCAACAACATTAGATGATTTTCCAAATTTCGAAGCCTTATCTTTATAATGTTCATCATCGTATCTACTATAATAGACTGAATAATCATTTCCCATTTGACTGCTATCATAGATGATACCAAGCTTCTCTAAATTTTTGACTGTCCGAGAAGAAATATCCCACGAGGGGGAACGAAAGCCTTTTGGTCTGCATCCTGTTAAGGATTCGATTACTTTTACCGATTTTTGGAATATCCCCCATTCTTCTTCAGAGGATAAAACATTAAAGTTTTCGTGTGCATAACCGTGTAAAGCAATTTCATGTCCATTTTCAACGATCATTTTACAAACATCTGGATAAGTTTCAATCGTGTGCCCAGGTATAAACCAAGTGCATTGAATATTTCTTTTTGCTAACAAATGGAGAATTCTCGGCACTGCGATAACACAAAATTCTCCTCGGGAAACGGAAGTCATTGTGGTCATATCCCTTTGTAGCCACAAGGAGATTGCATCAAAATCAAATGTTAAACATACCGTCCCTTTATTCATAATGATCACTCTTCATTGGAGATCTCCCTGCTGATCTTCCTCCATCAATAACAAATTCAGCTCCAGTTGTATAACTTGAATCATCAGATGCTAGAAATAAAACGGTTTTAGCAACTTCATCTGAATTTCCAATTCTACCCAACGGAACTCCTTGGGATTGCTGCTGTTTATTTGATTGGTCTACTTCTCCTCTATATTTCATCATATCTGTATCTACGAAACCAGGGAAAATTGTATTTGCTCTAATGTTGTAAGGTGCATATTCCATCGCAACATGTTTTGTTAATATTCTAATCGCCCCTTTGCTAGCACCATACAGTGAAACACCTACAGAACCCATTAAACCTGCTGTTGAAGAATTATTAATAATTGATCCTCCATTTTTTTTCATCATCACAGGTATGACATGTTTTAAACCTAGAAATGTTCCAGCCAGATTAATATTCATAAGTTGATGCCACTCTTCGAGAGTCGTATCAATTAGGGGTTTGATAAGAAATGTTCCAGCATTATTGAATAGAATATTGATTTTTCCAAAGTTATCTAAAGTTTTTGCTATAACATTTTCCCAATCACTTTCAATACTTATGTTATGTGGGATATGAATAGATTTACCTCCGTGTTTTTTTATTTCTTCTGTAGTATTGCTAGCTGCTTCTTCACATATATCCGTAACTACAACATTCGCACCTTCTCTTGCAAACAAATAAGCTGTTTCCCTGCCAATTCCATTACCCGCCCCTGTAATAATTGCTGTTTTATCTTGTAAACGCATAGCTCCTCCTTATATCATAAAATTGATTTATTATTAAACTTAGTCATTTGACTACGAAAGTATTGATGGTCACTTTTACTCTTCTATTAGGAGAGATAAAAAGAGTTTGGCGCTAATTAAGATTGAACGCTCATCAACATTAAATTTTGGATGATGCTGAGGATAGTCTGCATCAATATCACTATTTCCTCCTCCAACAAAGACAAAAGCACCGGGAACTTCTTTTAAATAATATGAAAAGTCTTCCATACCCATAGAAGGTGATGGGTATTTAACATTTTCCTTCCCTACTAATTTGATGGCGACATTTTCAGCTTTCTGAATATGATCTGGGTGATTCCATAAAGGAGGATAACCGCGTTCATACTCAACAACCGCTTTCGCACCAGCACTTTCGCATGTTGAATGGCTAATTTGCTTAATATATTCTTCAATAGAATCTCTAACATTATCATCAAACGTTCTAACTGTTCCAGTTATATTAGCTCTTTCTGCAATAACGTTAAATGCTTGACCAGCCTGGAAAGTTCCAACGGTGACAACGGCAGGCGCATGAGGGTCTATTCGTCTACTGACAATGTTTTGTAAGTTATTCACTAATTGAGCACCAACTACCAAAGAATCAATTGTGATTTGTGGTTTAGCCCCATGTCCTCCTTTACCGATAATTTTTATATCAAACTTGTCTCCGGCTGCCATAGCATACTCATCAATAATCCCAATTGTACCAACTGGGAGAGATGACCATACATGGACTCCATAAATGGCATCAACACCATTTAAGCAGCCATCTTCAATCATGGATTTTGCCCCTCCTGGAATTTGTTCCTCTGCAAATTGATGGATAAAAACGACGTTTCCGCTAATTTCCTCTTTAACCTCACTTAAAACCTTTGCAACCCCTAGTAAACTAGCAGTATGAATATCATGACCGCATGCATGCATGACTCCCGGAATTCTAGATTTATATTCAACATCTTTCTCATCCTGAATCGGAAGAGCATCAAAGTCAGCGCGGAAAGCGATAGTTTTTCCAGGTTTTCCTCCCTTTAACCTACCAATAACTCCCCTACCGCCAACTTGTCTTTCAACTTCTAAACCAAGACTTTGTAAAAAATCAGCTATTTTGACAGGTGTGTTTACTTCTTCAAAAGATAATTCTGGGTACATATGCATATCTCTTCGAAAAGAAACTAATTCAGGATATATTTCTTCCAATCTAACAAAAAGTTTCTGTAACATTTTTTTCCACTCCAATTTTTCTTCAGCTAAGAAGTTTTTTATAATCTGCTTAATTAATCAAATGACAAGCAACTAAATGATTCTTCGACACTTCTTTAAATAGGGGTGATTCACTTTTGCATTGATCAATTGCATATGGACAGCGAGTATGAAATTTACATCCAGAAGGAGGATTAATTGGTGATGGGATATCCCCTTTTAAAATAATACGTTCACGTTTAAATTCTGGATTTGGAACAGGTATAGAAGATAACAGAGCTTTTGTATAAGGATGAAGGGGGTGAGAAAACAACTCATCAGTCTGAGCTTTCTCTACCATTTCGCCTAAATACATAACCCCAATATGGTCAGAAATATGTCTAACAACACTTAGGTCATGAGCTATAAAAATATAAGATAGATTAAATTGATCTTGCAACTCTTCCATTAAATTAATAACTTGGGACTGAATTGAAACATCAAGTGCTGAAACTGGCTCATCACATATTAAGATTTCAGGATTCAGGGCCAATGCTCGTGCAATCCCAATTCTTTGCCGCTGTCCACCAGAAAATTCATGAGGATATTTATAATATTGGTCCTCTCTTAACCCGACTCTAGATAATAATTCCAACGCTCTTTCCGTTCGTTCTTTCGAATTATATAGTTTATGGATTTTCATTGGTTCTTCAATAGCACGTCCAATCCTTTGTTTTGGGTTAATTGAGCTATGAGGATCCTGAAAAACCATTTGCAATTTGCTGCGCATTTTATGAAAGTCCTTCTGCTTTAGTTGAAAAATATCTTTTCCTTTATAAAATGCCTCTCCAGCTGTTGGTTCAGTTAATCGAAGAATCGTACGACCAGTTGTACTTTTTCCACATCCTGACTCTCCAACTAAACCTAACGTTTCTTTTTTGTGTAATGTAAACTCTACATTGTTAACGGCTTGCACATACCCTTGAACTCTTCCTAAATTGGATGTAATGGGAAAGTACTTCTTGAGACCTTTTACTTCTAAAAGAGGATCTTGATCACTGGTTTTGATAAGTGTTGACTGCATAATTTTCATCCTCTCTCAAAATGGTTTCATAGTTCCAACATCTTACCTTCTGTCCATTATTTAACTCCATTAATTCTGGAGGATTTATCTTGCATTGATCTGTTGCATATTCACATCTTGGGGCAAAACGGCATCCACTTGGAACATCTTGTAGAGAGGGCACAACTCCTTTTATGACATTTAGTTTCTGTGATCGACCACCATCTAACTTAGGAATGGATTTTAATAGACCTTTTGTATATGGATGTAGTGGATTTTTAAATAGTGTTTTCACATCAGCTTCTTCAATAATTTGACCCAAATACATTACGATGACACGGGTACAAACTTCTGCAACTACTCCTAAATCATGAGTAATTAAAATGATTCCCATATTTAGCTCTTCTTTAAGCTCTTGAATTAGATCTAGAATTTGAGCTTGAATGGTGACATCAAGTGCAGTTGTAGGTTCATCAGCAATGAGAAGCTGAGGTTTACAAGATAAGGCAAGGGCTATCATTACCCGTTGTCTCATCCCCCCCGAAAGTTCATGGGGATATTCATAGACTCTTTTTTCTGGTGATGGTATTCCTGTTAGACGTAGCATCTCAATAGCTCTGTTATAGGCCTCTTTTTTATCGACCTTTTGATGGATCATGATTGCCTCTGCAATCTGATTTCCTATCGTATAGACAGGATTTAGCGAGCTCATAGGGTCTTGGAAAATCATTGATATTTCGTTACCACGTATATTTCTCATCTGTTCTTCTGAAAAATCTATTAAGTTTTTTCCTTTATAAAGAATTTCCCCTTCATATTTCGTTGTCCTATCATTTAAAAGTTTCAGAATGGATTCAGATGTAACACTTTTCCCGCATCCTGATTCCCCTACAAGCCCAACCATCTCACCAGCATTTATTTGAAAGGAAACATCGTCAACTGCTGTAACAGTTCCTTTTTCAGTGAAAAACTTTGTTCTTAATTTATTTAGCTTTAACAGAGGCTCCATAGTAACAATAATCCCTCCTTCGCTGTCTAATTTATTTTTTTGTATGAGGGTCTAATAAATCTCTTAGACCATCCCCAAATAAATTCAGGGCTAATACGGCTAATATAATAAACACCCCAGGGAATACAGTCATCCACCATGCGTTATAAATAACAGCTTTTCCTTCATAAATAATATTCCCCCAGCTTGGATTCGGGGCTGGAATTCCAACACCTAGAAAGCTTAAACTTGCCTCAATAATAATGGATATGGCAAACACGTAAGTGAGTTGAATAATTAATTGAGAAATCGCGTTTGGAGCGATATGAATCCAAATTATTCTAGTTGCACTAGCTCCCTGTGATTTTAGTGCTTCAATGTATGTTTGCTCTTTTATAACAAGTGCAGCAGAACGAATAACACGTGCAACAGTAGGAATCATGACAAAGCTTAATGCCGTAATAACATTAATAGTTTTTGGTCCAAGTGCTGCCATGATTGCAATCGCTAAGAGAATAGCTGGAAATGCCATCAATCCATCACAGATTCTCATCAAAATGTGATCTAAGTAACGGTTGTAAGCAGAGTATAATCCAATAATCATCCCAAAGGTTCCTGAAATTAAGGCAACTGATAACCCTACGGTCATAGAAGCTTGTGTACCATATATAACCCTACTAAATAGATCTCTTCCTAAATTATCT
>NZ_JBALPC010000026.1:0-24043 GCF_036965225.1 Bacillus sp. JJ1474
AACAAAAACCCAAAGCCCTAAAAATCAGGGCTTTGGTTTTTTGTTTATAAATTATTGTTCATGTTCATTAAGAATGGTTCCGATAATTAACGCAACGCGAATTCGCAGTGAATCTTGAGGGTCGCGAAAAGAACAATTAAGCATTTCTTCCGTTTTCTCAATTCGATACTTAACTGTATTTCTATGGATAAACAATCTTCTAGACGTCTCGGAAATTTCACATTGGGAATCAAGGAAAACTTGTATCGTTTTAACTAATTCCTGATCTTCTTTTGTCTTAGGATAGGCAAGCGACTTTAAGGTATTTTCGTAAAGAGCTCTTAGATCTTTTTTCGGAATAACATTAAGTAATTCTTCAAGTTCTTTCGTCTTATAGAAGTTGATGAATCCTTGCCTATTCATTTCATAGCCGTTCATGATTGCTTCTACAGATTCGAAATAAGCAGTTGGTATATCTTTGAGTGAATGAACTGCATTGCTAACCCCGAAAGAAATTGAATAGTCACCCTGCAAACTGTTTTGACAGCTTACGATAAATTCTGTTACATTACTTAAATCTGTTTCACTAAAATTGGAGAATTGCATAATCATGACAAAGTATTTTTCCTTCGAAAATAAAATGGCATCCATTTTACTGTGAATGATTTCATCTTCGAGCTGATCATAAATACTATTATATAACTCCCCGGCCTTTTTTTCATATAATTGCAAAGCTTGATAATTTTGACCTTGTGGATCAATGGAGCAGATTATACAAATATTATCCATGTTCTCTTTCAGCCCATAATAATTTGCCCTGCTTAAAATCTCTTCATCGGAGTGGATTCTCATTTCAATAAGATCATCAAAGAAATTATTTTTTAATATTCTTGAATTTTCTTCAATTGCCTGTTCTTTAATAATCGTAAAGGAAATAACATTGCCGGCCTGTTCGATTGCCATTTGTGAAGAAGGATAAGGCAAAGTTAAAGAATCAATTATAACGAGCATGCTAGGGTATTGCCTCTTTGTTTGTACAGGAAAGGTAGAAATGGATTGATGCTCTCTTGATGGAATGACAAATGTGGCTCCTTCTCTAGCAGCAGCTAAATCTTCTTTTACCTTTTGAATAATTTCCTGTTCAACAATTTTCATTGAATCCATTCGGAAATCATGACTATGGGCGATTTTTTCTCCTCGATGATTCAATAATAGGGTCGGCCGTGTAAGAAAATGACCTAATTGTTCGATTAGCGCAGTCAAACTATATCCTTTTATCAGCATATCAGAGAACTCTTTTTGAACATGAAGGGCATAATAAAGCTGTTCGGTTTCAGAATCATTTAAATAATTCAAAATATGACGGGAAACTTCCCCTAAAGTATGCTTTGTAGGAAGATCGATAATGGGAAAAGCTAAGTCATCAGCAAGTAATTTAATTTCTGTTGGCAATTCCTTTAAGAATCGGTTAATTTTGATGACTATGCCAGAACAATTTAATTCGTGCATTTGTTTAATCAATGCAGAAAATTGTTGAATATCACCACTGAAAGCATAACCAGTTGTTAGAAGCAGATGATTACTATCTAAAAATTGGATGATATCAGGTGTATCTGATATATTAACAAATTGAACATTCCGTGTGAGTCCTCTGTGACCTGCCAGGACAACACTTTCTTTCATGCCTTCTAATATAAATAAATCATTCATTGTTTTCATGTTTTATCCCTCATTTAAAAGCTTCGCAAATGTCATTTTACGTTAAATGTTAACAAAATGCAAATGATTTTTTGGTTATTGTGAACAATGACATCTAACTTGTTTATCATTTACACTATTAAGTAATAGAGATTATGGAACAATTTTTAAGAAAGCTCCTGTCATGTTAAAGCATATATTATAGTTTTGAGGTGAATTGGTTGATTTATTCAACAGGAACGAATAAATATGATAAACATCTGTGGAATGCATATGCTTTAAGTGATGAAATTCATCAAATTGTTAGTAACAATCCTAAAGGTTGTGTCCACAGTATATTTAACAATAGCTTCAACTTAAACTTCGGTCATCATCTTGTCCATGTTGGTGGACAGGAAAATGGCATGGCTCCATTTGGGATCGCATTAGAACAGGAACATGTACAACTGCTTACTCGACAAATTAGAGTAAACCAAACTGTTCATTGGGATAAGTTATCAAATAGATTTGTTTTCACGGATGGAATAATTCTTGCGTTAGAACAAGCAGAATTGATGAATCATGCCATCAAATCAAAAATGTACAATTTGAATAACTTAAAAAGTAATGTCCAAGTGGTTGCTAAAAGGCTTTTGCAAAATGATTGGCAAATAGGACTAGCAGAAACGCAAGAAGATCAAGCAGCGATAATAAATTATTTAATAAATTCCGATTCTGCAAATACAAAAGAGGATTCAGTCATAATCCAACAATTAGATATGTTGCGGAAACTTGCGAGGGGTCATGATTCAATAAACTCTAAAACAGTATTTGATTATTGGATTGGAAGGGGCCTTGGCCTTACACCAAGCGGTGATGATATTATAACTGGGATTTGTGCAATTCTTTCTTCATTTGAGGGAACAAACAAAGCCTTTCTTGAGCAACTGAAAAAATATTTATTGGAAGATGGCAGGAACCGGACAACACATGTTGCCTTTGAATATCTTATATACGCAGTTGAAAGGAAATTTCATTCACATCTTATTAAGATGTGTGAAGTAATGGATCAATCACAAGGACCTAATATATCGTTAGCTCTTGAAGAAATGAAACAAATAGGACATACTTCTGGAGCAGATACGTTAGCAGGTATTTTGTTAGGTATTAAAGCTGCAGTCAATTAAGAATTATTTATTACTATTAGGGAAGGTGATCGTTATTAAGGAGTTATTAAAATCAAGTAACTGGATTTCGGGCTTACAGTGGCTCTTTTTTATTTTCACAAACATTGTGGTTATACCGATTACAGTTGGTGCTGCTTTTGACCTTTCTCCAAGTAAAATTGTGAATTTGTTGCAGCTTTCCTTTATAGTGACTGGCTTAGCTTGTATCGTGCAAGCATTCTTTGGTCATAGACGCGCAATTATGGAAGGACAATCAGGACTTTGGTGGGGAGTGATCCTAACTCTTTGTACGACTGCCTCAGCACAAGGTATGTCGTTGTCTGTCCTTGGGGGTAGCTTGACAGTTGGAATTATTATATCTGCAATTTTGACATTTATTATTGGTGTAACTGGCATAGGGCCACACCTAGCTAAGCTATTTAACCCTGCAGCAATGGGTGTGTTTATGTTTTTATTTGGATGCCAATTGATTAGCATTTTTTTGAAAGGTATGCTTGGTATTCCGTTTGGTAATCAGGCACAAGGTGCACACATTGATCTATCTATTTCCTTATTATCAATCATTACGGCAATTATCGTTATTATCATAAGTGTTAAAGCACCGCCAAGTATTCGACGTTATGGCTTACTGATTGGTATCATAATTGGTTGGATTGCATATTCACTTATTTTTAATACTCAAAATTCGGTTAGTCAAGTATCGTCATTTAGCTTGGAGTTATTTCCATTAGGGAAACCGGCTTGGGATGTAGGGGTTATTATTACAACAGTGTTAGCTGGTTTACTAAACTCGGCAAATACATTTGGATCGTTAAAGGGAACTGAGGGAATGTACAATGTACAGACTACGAAGTCGGAATACAGAGCGTCCTTTATTATTACAAGTATTTTTTCGGCTATTGCTGGTTTATTTGGTCTTGTCCCTTATTCACCTTATGTTTCGTCAATCGGCTTTCTTAGTCAAACAGGTATTTTAAAAAGACTTCCATTTGTTCTCGGTGGAATTATGTTTTTAGTCATGGGTCTAATCCCGCCGATTGGCCATTTCTTCTCTCAATTGCCACTGAGTGTGGGAAGCGCAGCATTGTTTGTCTCATATTTGTTACTCCTGAATTCGTCAATGAATTTTTTCAAGCAGGTCGAATTTAAAACGAACAATGCATATCGTTCAGCGATTCCGTTGTTCGTAGGAATCGTGATTATGACATTACCTGTGTCTTATTTTGAAACAATTCCGAGTGTAGTTCGCCCTTTACTTAGCAGTGGATTACTAACGGGAATAATTCTTGCCCTTCTTTTAGAAAACCTAGTAAATTGGGAACGTGCTAGTGTAACAGAAGATAGTAAACAAAAAAAGGAAAAAACAGCTTTGGATATAGAGTTAGAAAAAACCCAAACGGTGCGTAATGGATGACGAAAACGATAAATAAATGACAAAAGGGCTAAAGAGGTTTCTCTCTTGCCCTTTTTACTTATTTAAATATTTTAAAATGTTTTACGCCATTTAATTACTGTATAGTTAAAGAGGCGTATTTTGCAGTATTAATCTATCGAAAGGACAAATACTGATGGAATTTAAGGAATTTAAAGTAGCAGATTTATTAAATATTGAGTCCATGAAAGACGCAGTTGTCTTAGGGGGACACCGTTATTTGATCAATGATATTAAGGGCATCACGATCATGGAAGGGCCTGATATTGTTGACTGGATCAAGGGTGGGGAAGTAATCTTAACTAGCCTTTATTCCATACGTTCTTTAGGTGAAAGAGAACAAAAGGAATTCATCGTGAGGTTGGTGGAGAAAGAAGTAAGTGCCCTTGTCGTTAAAATAGTGGAAACGGAAATTTCTGAACCACTAATCCGACACAGCGAGAAACTGGGTTTACCAATCATTCAGCTCCCGAAGGAAATTCCATTTGTTGATGTCATGTATCCTGTAATGGATGAACTCTTTAATAAACAAGTAACAAAGTTAAATTATTATCAAGAAATTCATGATCGCTTTACAGCATTGTCACTCGCTGATAAAGGGCCAGAAAAAATCATCGATACGTTAGAGAAGTTAATCGGTAACCCAGTTGCCCTGTTTGACCGGAATTTTCATTGTATTGTTTCAACGGCTCCTTGTCTATCATCATTTCAAATTATTGAAAAGGTTCACTTCTATGAACAGACTGCAGGAATAAAGTTCCCGCACTATCGGCAAATTGTGAAGTATCCACAATTAGATAACGTAATGGGTCATCAAATTGTCGTTCCGATTGAGACTCTAAATCATGTAAAAACGTACTTGTTAATTGGAGAGATGAATAAATCATTACAAGAACTTGATTTAATTGCAGTTGAAAATGCTGCAACTTCTTTATCCCTTGAGTTAGTCAAACAATTTGCGGTAGCTGAGGTTGAAAAGAAGTTTAAAAACGATTTAATTGATGAGCTTATTAGCGGGAAAATCCATTCACTTCAATCAATCCACCAGAAAGCGAATGTAATCGGCTGGGATTTTGAAGGCTCGTTTGTGGCCGTTGTATTCAAAATAAATCAGCTTAAAGAGTTTGGAAATAAGCAGGTGGTTTCCGATCGGAATCATGCATTGGTGTATGAGACTGTTCATCATTACTTACCGAAAGGGATTATTACGAGCAAAAGTAATTTAGTCATCGTTCTTTGGAAGGTCAAGAAGAATAATAAAAATGATCCTGCTTGGATGAAAGATATAAAGAACACATCCAGAAGCATTCAAGAGTTTATTAAAAAACAAGTAAAAGACATTTCCCTTCAAGTGGGCATCGGGAACGTAGCGAAGGGAGTGATTGACATTCCTGAAAGTTACAAGGAAGCACGCGATGCATTAGAACTAGGTGAAAGGATAGATGGCAAGGAATCGATTACAGCCTTTTCTGAATTAGGGATTTTTCGCCTGTTATGTCATTTTAAAGACCCGTTAGAGTTGAGCCAGTTTATTCCTCAATCGCTTAAGGTATTGTTAAATTACCACCAAGAAAATCAAGCGGATCTCCTAAAAACTCTGCAGGTTTTTTTGGAATGTCAACAAAATGCTGCTAAGGCCGCTAAAGTTCTCTATATCCATTACAAAACGGTTGTTTATCGTTTGGACAGAATAAAAGAGATTACTGGCATGGATTTTAAAGATGCGGAGGAAATGTTATCTGTTCAAGTTGGGTTAAAGATTGTAGATCTTCTTCAACGTGAAAATTAGGAATATTAAATTAGGAGCCGCCCAATTGATAATTGGATATTTTTTCAAGGTAAAGACTTAGCTATTTTAATGTTTTTGTAATGTAACCCTTTACAATTTTATTCGCCTGTAATGGCTTTTCCCTTATAGTAGTGGTGAGGTTAAGAAACTCACTGATTAGGTGTGGAAGTTCAAGAAAATAACCTAAAAAAGGGAAATGATATTATGGTGGAAACTCTTCCGATCCTACTAGAATTCTTATTGAACTTTAAAAATTTACTTGCCCCCAGTGCCCAATGGCTAGTGGATTTCGCCTTTCTCCCTGGCATAATTCAACATAGAGTTATTTTCCTACTTTGTATTTTATTTATGTCGAGTGAAATGATTGTGGCTGTACGGCGCTAGTCGGAAGCAATGAGTTTTCCGTTTTCCATGTTATAACGTACTAAAAACAGTTATTATGAATCTAATGGTATCTGTTCAAGCTTATATTCTGATAAGCCGGTCAGATGCCTTTATTATAGAGAAGAGCAACAAGATGAGAAAAAGCTCGCTCATTAAAGAAAGAACTTATTAGTTTGCTGTGTAAGAGTGTCAGAGTATATAGACACTCTATTTCTTGTGTCCGTGTTTTATCCGATTAGGATAAATTAGTTAATAAAACTTTATCCAATTATCCTAAAGACTATAGATGTATAATCTTATACCATTAAATCTGGGTCTTTAAGAATAAAAACCTTTCTCAAAAACTTATAAATGTTAAATGTAAGCAGTTGCATAGGAAGTTGTTACATAACAAAGAATACTATATGTCATTCTTCAAATGAACTGCAAATAGTAATCTGCTTACTTCATGAAGTTAAATTTAACGCTCTATATTAGCATAATCCAAGTTCCAAGAATTAAACAGAAAGGATGAACATAATGGCTGAAGAAACAAAAGGAAAGTCAATGAACTTTGGCGAACTGCCAGAAGAAGCTGCTTCTAAACTTGATTGGCTAGCAGGCTTCGGCGAAGACCCTAAAGGGGGAGTATCACGTCTCCTTTATTCAAAAGCCTGGGTTGAAGGCCAAAAAGCTTTAAAAGATTGGATGGAAGAAATCGGTCTTGAAGCTAAATTTGATGAAATTGGCAATTTGTTTGGAACGCTTAAAGGGAAAAATGTGAACGAGACAGTACTAACTGGCTCCCATGTTGATACAGTAAAAAATGGCGGTAAATATGATGGTGCATACGGGATTATTGCCGGTATCCTCGCATTAAAATATTTAAAAGAAACATACGGCGAACCTCTCCGCAACATTGAAGTTGTTTCAATGGCGGAAGAAGAAGGAAGCCGTTTCCCTTATGCATTCTGGGGCTCAAAAAACATTGTAGGATTAGCAAAACGTGAAGATGTTGAAACCATTAAGGATTTTGAAGGTATTCCGTTTGTGGAAGCGATGAAAAATGCTGGTTTTGGCTTCAGGGATGAATCAAAAGGGATGCGAGATGACTTAAAAGCATTTGTTGAAGTGCATGTTGAGCAAGGGAACGTATTAGAAAATGAAAAGATCCCTGTAGGTGTAGTAAATAACATCGTTGGTCAAAGACGCTATACAGTAGAAATTACTGGAGAAGCTAATCATGCGGGTACAACGCCAATGGGCTACCGCAAAGATGCGATGTATGCTGCAAGCCAGATGGTTTATGAAATCATTTCTATGGCTAGAGAAGAGGGAGATCCACTTGTAACAACTGTGGGTAAAATCGAAGCTCAGCCTAATATTGTTAACGTAGTTCCTGGTAAAGCAATCTTCACAATTGATGTACGTCATACTGAAAAAGAGGCAATTGTTTCTTTCACTGAAAAAATGACCGCACGCATGGAAGCAATTTCTAAAGAGCATGGTGTTGAAATAAACATCGATCTTTGGATGGATGCTGATCCTGTTCCTATGGACCAGAAGGTTGTTGAATTAATTGAAAAACAATGCAAAGAAAATGGTTTGACTTACAAACTAATGCACAGTGGGGCTGGACATGATTCACAAATTTTTGCTCCAGCTGTTCCAACAGCTATGCTATTTGTTCCTAGCTTAAAGGGAATTAGCCATAATCCAGCTGAGTTTACTGAGCCATCAGACTTGGCTGAAGGTATTAAAGCACTGATTGGTGCCCTTTATGAATTAGGTTATAAAGAATAATTGATGTTATTTTCAGCTTCATATAATTAGGTTTATTACCTTTTATAATAAAAAAATCTTTAATAAAGAGGAGAATGTATCGATGGGTTATCCAAAAGATTTGCTTTCAAGTAGATCCATTATCAAACATGGTTTATATGCTTTAATCGCACCAGAAGGTCTTGTAAATAATGTTATTCCTGGATTTGAAAATTGCACAATGTCGATTTTAGGATCTCCACAATTAGGTGCAACCTTTGTTGATTACATCGTTACAATGCATGAAGGCGGAAAGAATAGCCAAGGCTACTGCGGACAATCAGATGTTGAATGCTTCGTTTACGTTTTAGGCGGAAAAGTAAAAGCAAAAGCTGACGACCAAGAATTTGTTCTAGAGGAAAGCGGCTATTTATACTGCCCACCAGGCGTTACTATGTACTTAGAAAACATGGAAGCTGGCGATTCTCGTCTATTCCTTTATAAACAAAAACACAAGCCACTAGAAGGCCGTAAGCCATGGGTTGTTTCTGGTCATTCAAATGATATTGAATACAGAGACTACGATGATATGCACAATGTTCATATTAAAGATTTATTACCAATGGATATTGATTTTGATATGAACTTCCACATTTTATCTTTCGACCCAGCGGCAAGCCATCCATTTATTGAAACACATTATCAACAACACGGTGCATACTTACTTTCTGGTGAAGGTATGTATAACCTTGATAATGAATGGATTCCAGTTAAAAAAGGCGATTACATTTTCATGGGACCATATGTCCATCAGGCAGCTTATGCTGTTGGAAGAGAACCTTTAACATATGTTTATTCTAAAGATTGTAATCGGGATCCGGAATTATAATAATCCCAACAAAGAGGTGTCACCATGAGATTAAAAAGAGAGGACTTAAAAAGTCTTATCAAAACAAAGCTGCATAAGGCTGGTCTTAAAGAGGATCATGCTGAAACAGCAGCTGAAGTACTCGTATTTGCAGACGAAAGAGGGATTCATTCCCACGGTGCAATGCGTGTAGAATATTATGCTGAAAGAATTGCTAAAGGCGGAATTAATACTAACCCTGACTTTAGATTTGAAAAGACAGGTCCTTGCTCAGGCGTTTTTCATGCAGATGGCGGAAATGGTCATACAGCTGCCAAATTAGCAATGGATGAAGCCATTAAAATGGCAAAAGAAAACGGTATTGCAATTGTTGGTGTAAGAGATATGTCTCATAGTGGTGCAATTTCTTACTTTACCCATCAAGCTGCACAAGCGAATTTAATTGGGCTTACGGTTTGTCAATCTGATCCGATGGTAGTTCCATTTGGAGGAGCAGAGCCTTATTATGGAACGAACCCAATTGCCTTTGCGGCACCTAGCATGGAAGACGGTAAATTTATTACGTTAGACATGGCAACAACTGTTCAAGCTTGGGGGAAAATTCTCCATGCAAGATCAAAAAATGAGTCAATTCCAGATACTTGGGCAGTTGACAAAAATGGAGAACCAACAACAGATCCATTTAATGTGAATGCATTATTACCAATCTCTGGACCAAAAGGCTATGGTCTAATGATGATGGTAGATGTATTATCAGGTATTCTACTTGGTCTTCCATTTGGTAATAAAGTATCTTCTATGTACGAAGATTTAACTGCATACCGTAAATTAGGTCAGCTTCACATTGTTATTAACCCGGAATTCTTTGGCGGAATCGCTGGTTTCAAGAAAGATATTTCGCAAACAATGGATGACTTAAATCAAATCAAACCTGCACCAGGATTTTCAAAGGTTTTATACCCTGGTCAAAATAATGATGTTGTTATTGCGGAATACAAGGAAAATGGCATTGAAATTGTTGATGACATCTATGATTATTTACGTTCTGATGTGATCCATAACAATCAATACGATCACAAAGACCCGTTTGCTAAGTAATTTTTCCAAAAGGAAAATAGGTAAGGACGAATTCATAGGGGTGAGAGGGAATGAGATTATCAAAAGAGCAATTGCACGATTTAATTGCTACAAAGCTTCATAAGGCCGGATTAACTGAAGATCATGCTTCAGGAGTTGCAGATGTACTTGTTCATGCAGATGCTAGAGGAGTACACTCTCACGGAGCAATGAGGGTGGAATATTATGCTGAAAGAATTGCAAAAGGCGGATTAAATAATAATCCGGAATTCAAGCTTGAAAAGACGGGTCCATGTACAGCGATTTTCCACGGAGATAATGGAGTAGGCCATGTTGCAGCAAAACTTGCAATGGATGAAGCGATTAAAATGGCAAAGGAAAATGGAATTGCTGTAGTAGGCGTTAGCAGAATCGGCCATAGCGGTGCACTTTCATACTTTGTTCAACAAGCTGCAGATGAAAATCTAGTTGGAATCTCAGTTTGTCAATCCGATCCGATGGTCGTTCCTTTTGGCGGATCAGAGCCTTATTATGGTACGAACCCAATTGCATTTGCTGCTCCAGGCAAGGACGGAGAACACATTACTTTTGATATGGCGACAACTGTTCAGGCTTGGGGAAAAATTCTTCATGCAAGATCGAAAAATGAATCTATTCCTGATACATGGGCTGTTGACAGCAATGGAGAACCGACAACTGATCCATTTAAAGTAAATGCGTTAGTTCCGATTGCAGGGCCAAAGGGATACGGGCTCATGATGATGGTTGATGTTTTATCAGGTATCTTACTTGGCCTTCCGTTTGGAAACAAAGTTTCTTCCATGTACCATGATCTCACTGAGTATCGCAATCTTGGTCAGCTTCATATTGTCATAAATCCTGAGTTCTTTACAGGAATTAAAGGCTTCCAAGAAGATATAGCAACAACAATGAAAGACCTCAATAATATCAAGCCGGCCCCTGGCTTTGATAAAGTTTCTTACCCTGGGCAAAGAAGTGCTGAAAGGGAAAAGAAATATGAAGAGAACGGCATTGAAATTGTTGATCATATTTATGAGTATTTGACTTCAGATGTTGTTCACAACAATGCGTATGACAATAAAAGCCCTTTTGCAAAATAAAAAAGTGTTAGAAAAAAGAAGGGTGGTCTCATCAAGAGTTGCCACCCTTCTACTATGAAAAGGAAATGATTGAATTCAACAACCTTTTCGAAGAGTAAGAAAAATATAAAAAGAGGTGCATGAAAACATGCTTTATACTATCGTAAAACAGAATTCATATCAGGATTCAGTTAACCTAATGCTTCTTACGAATAAAATTTCAACAATGGAAGGCATTAACAAAGTCCAAATTATGATGGGGACTCCTGCTAACAAAGATATTTTCAAGACTGCTGGTCTTTTCACGGATGAGCTTGAAGGTGCAGCATCAAATGATATGTGTATCGTTGTTGACACTGATGCTGAAGAAAAGATTCAAGAAGTTCTTGATGAAGTAGATAACTATTTAAGCAACCAAGCAATCAGCAGCAGCAAGGAAGCTTTTGAAACTGTACGCTCATGGGATAAAGCTACGCAAGCATTACCAGGTGCGAATCTTGCAATCATCTCTACACCAGGTCAATATGCAGCTGAAGAAGCAGAAAAAGCACTTGATAGAGATATGCACGTTTTAATTTTCAGTGACAATGTAACAATTGAAGATGAGCGTCGTATTAAAGAAAAAGCCCATGAAAAAGGTCTTCTTGTTATGGGTCCTGACTGTGGTACTGCAGTTGTTTCTGGTGTTCCGCTTGCATTCGCAAACGTTGTGAAAACAGGAAAAATTGGTGTAATCGGGGCTTCTGGAACAGGTATTCAAGAAGTTATTACAGAAATTGACCGTTTAGGTAGCGGTGTAAGCCATGCAATCGGTACTGGCGGCCGTGACCTCAACGATAAAATTGGTGCGATTACAATGTTAGATGGTATTAAGGCTTTAGCACAGCATAGTCAAACAGAAGTAATCACATTAATTTCAAAACCACCTGCAAAAGAAGTTCGTGATGAAGTTGTTCAATTACTTCAAAGCATTTCTAAGCCAGTTGTTGCAATTTTCCTTGGTGAAAAGCCACATAACCATGAAGGAAATGTTTATTATGCAAACACACTTGAAGAAACAGCAGCTATCGCTGTAGACCTTGCAAAAGGTAATGCAATCAAGCCAAATTACAATGAGCTACAAGCTGAAGTACCTGCAGTGAACTTAAAGCCTGAACAAAAAACAATTAAAGGTTTATATTCTGGCGGTACGCTAGGATACGAAGCAGCTACACTTATCAGCAGAGGACTTAACCTTGGAACAACAGATCATCATGAAGACGGTTACCTGTTAAATGCTAATGGATTTGAAGTAATTGACCTTGGTGATGATATTTATACACAAGGTAAACCGCATCCAATGATTGATCCTGATACAAGAATTCAATTCTTCCAAAAAGCAGCACAAGATGAATCAACAGCAATTATTTTATTTGATGTTGTACTTGGATATGGTTCTCATGAAGATATGGCGGGCGCACTTATCCCTGGCATCCAAAAAATTCAAAACGCTGCTAAAGAAAATGGCAGAAACATTTACTTTGTTGGAACTGTTTGTGGTACTGATCAAGATCCACAAGACATCGATGAGCAAAAAGCAAAACTAGAACAAGCTGGCGTTATCTTACGTGATAGCAATAACCAATCAGTTTTAACTGCCTTAGCTATGCTTGATATCCAAATTGAAGAAGTACAAAAAGAAGTAGTTCCTGCTAATGAGGCTGCGAACGCTAATATTGCGGTTTCAGAGGAAATCCAAAAATTATTAACTGAAAAACCAAATGTAGTTAACGTTGGATTAAAGAAATTTACAGATGCAATTACTGCAAACGGCGGAAGAGTAGTTCAATTTGATTGGCGTCCAGTTGCTGGCGGAAATCCAAGAATGCGTAAAGTCTTAAGTGTACTTCGCTAATCTAAGAAATAGATTCGAAATTTAGGGAAACCGGTTTACACGACCAATGAATGTTCAGGAGGAAAGCAAAATGTACGGACAATATAAAACAATTGATGAAGCAAACCGAGCGGTTATTGATAAAATTGTATCAGGCGCACCTTTTTTAACAGATGTAGTTCCTGCTAAATCTGTTATTCAAGAATTAAATGGGAAAGTATTACTTCATGCAGGACCACCTATTAAATGGGAAAATATGACAAGCCCGATGCAAGGATCTTGTGTTGGAGCTACATTATTTGAAGGTTGGGCAAAGAATGCTGATGAAGCATTTGAAATGCTTAAAAATGGTGAAATCGAATTCATTCCATGTCACCATGTAAATGCGGTTGGTCCAATGGGTGGTATCACATCTGGAAGTATGCCGGTTTTAGTTGTAGAAAATCGCGACGGCGGCAATCAAGCATATTGTACAATGAATGAAGGAATTGGTGCAGTTCTACGTTTCGGTGCATATTCTGAGGAAGTAATTAACCGTCTTGGATGGTTCAGAGATGTACTAGGACCTGTTATTTCAAAAGCACTTAAAGTAAAAGGCGATGGGTTAAACGTAAACGTAGCGATTGCAAAAGCAATTACGATGGGTGATGAGTTCCATCAACGTAATATTGCTGGTTCCCTTATTTTCTTAAAAGACATCGCTCCATACATTTTACAATCAGATGCAGATGAAAAAGATAAACTAGATGTTATTCAATTCTTAGCTGATACAGACCAATTCTTCTTAAATATTGCGATGGCAACAAGTAAAGCAGTTATGGATACAGCAAGACAAATTCAGCATGGTACAGTTGTAACAGCAATGTGCCGTAATGGACATGAGTTCGGAATCCGTATTGCTGGTATGGGTGATCAATGGTTTACAGCACCAGTTAATACACCACAAGGTCTATTCTTTACGGGATATGATCAAGATATGGCTTGCCCTGATATGGGTGACAGTGCGATCACCGAAACATTCGGTGTCGGCGGTATGGCTATGATCGCTGCTCCTGGTGTTACTCGCTTCGTTGGTGCAGGCGGTATGGACGATGCGGTTAACACAAGTAATGATATGATGGAAATTTGTATTGACCACAACCCGAACTACTCAATTCCTACTTGGGATTTCAAAGGCTCTTGCCTTGGCATTGATGCAAGAAAAGTTGTTGAAACTGGAATCGAGCCAGTTATTAACACTGGTATTGCTCATAAAGAAGCGGGAGTTGGCCAAATCGGTGCAGGTACCGTTCGTGCCCCATTAGCATGCTTTGAAAAAGCTATTGATGCATATGCAGTGATGCTTGGATTAATCGAAGCAGAATAATGAAATCATTTTGGAGAGGGTTAGTTGCTAGCTATATCCTCTCCAAATTTTTTGAAGGTTTTTTTTTGAAAAAAAGCTTGCAATGGAAAATTGAAAACATTCATAATGGGAAAGAGAAATTCGAAATTAAAGGAGTTTTGTCAAATGAGCAAAATTGTTTTAGCCATTGGCGGTAATGCCATTATTAAAGAAGGCCAAAAGGGAACACTTGAAGAGCAGCAACAAAATATTAGTGAAAGTGTTGAGCCTGTTCTTGGTTTAATCGAACAAGGAAACACAGTAGTTATCACTCATGGTAACGGACCACAAGTTGGTAACTCTTTAATTAAAAACCAAATGGCTGAATCAGTAGTGCCAGCTTATCCGCTTGATGTATTAGATGCGGAAACTCAAGGTAACTTAGGATATTTAATCCAGCAAGCATTCAGAAATAAAATGGTAGAACGTAACATTGGAAGACAAGTTGCAACAATCGTTACACAGGCTGTTGTTTCTAAAGAAGATCCAGCATTTGGCAACCCAACGAAGCCGATTGGACCATTCTATACAAAAGAAGAGCTTGACAAAGTTCTTGAAAATGAAAAAATCTCTTACATCGAAGACAGTGGAAGAGGATACAGACGTGTTGTTGCTTCTCCGAAACCAGTAACAATTGTTGAAAAAGATGCAATCCAAGCTTTATTAGATAAAGAAATTACTGTTATTACAGCTGGCGGCGGCGGTATCCCAGTTATTGAAGAAAATGGGATGCTAAAAGGTACAAATGCTGTAATTGATAAAGATTTTGCAAGTGCACTATTAGCAGCAGAAATTAATGCAGATTACTTATTTATCTTAACAGGTGTTGAGCAAGTGGCGATCCATTTCGGAACTCCACAGCAACAAAATTTATTTGAAATGACAGTTGAAGAAGCTCTACGTTATATGGATGAAGGTCATTTCCCTAAAGGAAGCATGGGACCAAAAATCGAAGCTGCAATTCTGTTCCTGCAAAAAGGCGGCAAAAACGTAATCATCACTTCAATGGACAAGCTTCAAGATGCTCTTGAAGGCAAAACGGGTACACGTGTAACTCTTTAATAAGAAATAAAAAAGACGGCGTTCGCCGTCTTTTTTTATATTACTTTACATGAAATTCATTAGGCTTAGGTCCTTTACGCTCATCCCGATTCAAGCTATTAATTGCATCCATTTCAGTAGCTGAAAGTTCGAAATCAAACACATTGAAATTTTCTTCAATTCGCGATGGAGTCACTGATTTAGGAATAGCGATCGTGTTATTTTGCAAGTGCCAGCGCAAAACGGTTTGAGCAGCTGTTTTGCCATGTTTCGCTGCGATATTTTTTATCGTCTCATTTTGCAGCACTTCACCGCCTTGATGAAGAGGGCTCCATGCCTCTACAAAAATTTCATGCTTTGAGCAGAAGTCTTTTAACACGGTTTGAGCAAAGAACGGATGGCATTCAATTTGATTTAATACGGGCTTTACATCACATTCTTTTAAAATACGGTCAAGATGTTCTAATTCAAAATTGCACACGCCAATAGCCTTTACGCGTCCGTCTTGATAAAGTTTTTCTAGCGCTTTATATGTATCTACATATTGATCAAATTCAGGTGCTGGCCAGTGGATTAAGTATAAGTCAACATAATCAAGGCCAAGTCTTTCTAAGCTTTCTTCATATGCCTGCAATGTACGATCAAAGCCTTGATCACTATTCCAAACCTTTGTCGTTATAAATAGCTCTTCTCGGGGAATAGCCGATTCTTTAATAGCTTTCCCTACTCCATTTTCATTCTTATATATCATAGCAGTATCAATAGATCTATATCCAACCTCTAATGCTCTAGCAACTGATTCAGTTGCTTGTCCATCTTCCACACGCCATACTCCGAAACCAAGCTGTGGCATTTTTAACCCATTATTTAAAGTAACAAAATTCATCATTCACTGCTCCCATCAAAAAAATATAATATCACATATTATGATAACAATATGTAATGTAAATACACATCCATATTGTAAATGAAATAAATGTTATTTTCCAACATTTGCTTTAGACGGAGCTAATGTCGAATCAAAATGCTGAATGTGGAGAGAGGATTATTTCATTATTGAAAATTTACGAAAATATAATACTACTATTCTACCCATAAAGTGTACAATGTTATGAAAGGGAATTTTAGGCATTAAAAGAATAATTAATAAAAGGGGGGGCTTGAATGGAGAAAATGACGAAAGCGGAACGAAGCTGGGCTTTTTATGATTGGGCAAATTCCGCCTATGCTATCGTTGTTGTTACTGCAATTTTTCCATTATATTTTAAATCGGCTGCAACGGATGCAGGGATCTCTTCATCCGCATCGACAGCCTACTGGGGTTATGCGAACTCATTTGCAACTTTAATTGTATCCATATTGGCACCGTTGCTAGGATCAATTGCTGACTTTAGAGGCTTCAAAAAAAGGTTTTTCACATTTTTTGCTTCATTGGGAATTATCTTTACACTGCTGTTAGCAGTTGTGCCAAGTGATCAATGGCTAATCCTCTTAGGATGTTTTGTTTTGACCTCGGTTGGGTTTGCTGGGGCAAATATTTTCTATGATGCTTTTTTAGTTGATGTCACGAGTGAGGACCGAATGAACCGTATTTCCTCAAATGGCTTTGCGCTAGGTTATATCGGGAGTACAATCCCATTTATTATTTCAATCGCGATTATTATTTTGGCTCAGCAAGCTATTATTCCATTATCTGTAGGTATAGCCAGTCAAATTGCCTTTGTCATTACAGCCTTATGGTGGGGGCTTTTTACCATCCCGCTATTGAAGAATGTTGAACAAAAATACTATGTAGAGCGTGTGCCTAATCCTGTTTCTACAAGTTTTAAAAAGCTATTCACCACGTTGAAAAATATAAAAGCTTATCGTGCACTGTTTCTTTTCTTATTGGCCTATTTTTTCTATATTGATGGAGTGCATACGATTTTAACAATGTCTACTGCCTATGGGACTGATTTAGGAATTAGTGCTTCTACTTTACTAATTGTCTTGTTTTTAGTTCAAGTGGTTGCGGCCCCTTTTACAGTATTGTTTGGAAAATTAGGCCAAAAATTTAGTGAAAAGAATATGATAGTTGTCGCTATTTTTGTATATATTATTATTTGTATTTACGCCTATTTCTTAAAAACGGCACTCGATTTTTGGGTTCTTGCTATGCTTGTTGCTTCAGTACAGGGAGGGATACAGGCATTAAGCCGTTCTTATTTTGCCAAACTCATACCGAAAGAATCATCTAATGAATTCTTCGGCTTTTATAATATCTTTGGCAAGGTTGCGGCTATTGCTGGACCTACATTAGTTGGAGCCACTGCACATATAACTGGAAATACAAATAGCGGGGTTCTCAGCTTAGTTATTTTATTTGTCATTGGCGGAGTCCTCTTGATCCGTGTTCCAAATCAAGTTAAGTTTGATTCTAAGTAAATCTTCAATCCGATTAATTAAGAAATGGCTGGGGCTGTCCAGAAAGTCAGGATAAACTGACTTTCTGGAGCCCCTTTTATTGTTCTAAATATTAAAAGGTGCACAAAAAAATCGAACTGACTAGTCAGACAGCTCCTATTTGTTGTATAAGATACCGCTGTTTACCGAACGGTACAGTGGTGTCAGAGGTAGGGAGGGAGCCTCTCCTCCTAATCGATATTAATAAATATGCAGTATAAATAAAAATTGATCAAATAGTATGAAAATTAAAAAAATAAATTGAAATGCATGATTGAAGATGCTATTCTTAAAGAAAGATAGGCGAATGCCTGTGTAATCAATAGTTATTTAAAGGTGTCCACTTTATTTTATCTTTGTTGGGATTGGGGATCAAAAAGTGTCGACAGACGACAAGATGGGAGAGAATAAATGAACACTTTTGAGATTGAAAAACCAGTGAGATATTATGACCAAGTATACAATTCCATTCGAGAAATGATTGTTCAGGGAGTGCTAAAGCCTGGTGATAAAATTTTTGAAGCAAAAATCGCAAGAGAATTAGATATTAGCCGAAGCCCTGTAAGAGAGGCAGTACGCGCGTTAGAAAAGGAAGGGCTATTAGTAATAGATGGAAAATCAAGAATTACAGTATACAAGCCTACGATGAAGGATATTGAAGATATATATGAATGCAGGATGGCACTTGAGTCATTAGCTGCAAGATTGACAACAAGGCTCGCTTCAGGGCAAGAGATAAAAAGAATTGAAAATACGGTACTTAATGCAAAACGATATTTAGATGATGCAGCAAAGGAGCAAAATAGACTAGCGCTAATCGGGGAAAATACTCAGTTTCACGATCTTATTACAAAATATAGTCAAAATGTAAGATTAAAAAAACAGCTTAGAGATTTATACTCTTTGAGTCACTATTACAGAGTTTTAAACTTCCAGGGTGAGAATAGAGAATTGGTAGTTTTTAACGAGCATCTAGAAATTCTTAACTTTATGAAACGTAGAGATGAAGAAAAAGCCTCAGTTATGATGAGAAAACATCTTGAAACAGATTTAACTCATTTGAAAGAAATTTTTGCAAACCACTAAGATATTCCCACTAGAATATGAGCTTCTATAATTCGCTCTTTTCATTAAAAGAGTACATAGAAGTTGAATGTTATAAACTGTCGACAGCAGACACTTTAGTATTTTATTGATATGGGAGGATAATCAGTTGAAAACTATTATTCAAAACGGAACGATTGTTACCGCTACTGATTGTTTTAATGCAGATATTATGATCGATAAAGGAAAAATTACTGCTATTTCGGATCGCCTTTTTCCCGAAAAGGATGACTATGTAATTGATGCGAATGGACAATACATATTTCCAGGGGGTATAGATGTTCATACCCACCTCGCTTGGCCATTTCAAAGTGCTGGAACTGCAGATGATTTTGTAAGCGGTACCAGAGCAGCTGCAGCTGGTGGAATTACAAGCATCATCAACTTTACAAAGCCCAAAAAGGGTCAAACTATTCTAGATAACTTAAAAGAATGGAAGAAGAAGGGGGAAACTTCTTTAATAGATTATGGGTTTCATACAATTATAAGTGAATATAATGACCATGTTCTTGAGGAGCTTCCTATTTTAGCGAATCAAGAAGGTGTTACATCTATTAAATTGTTTATGGCTTATAAAGGTGAGTTAATGGTTAATGACCGAGAAATGTTTAAAATAATGAAAAAAGCTGGGGAAGTAGGAATCATTACGAATGTACATGCGGAGAATGGTGACATCATTGATGAATTAATTCAGGAGTCCATCTCGAAAGGTGATACCTCACCAATATTCCATGCTCACACACGCCCAGTGATAACAGAATCAGAAGCAACAGGGAGAGCACTTGCAATCGCAGAAGCAGCGAATGCCTCCATCTATATTGTCCATGTTAGCTGTGCAGATGCATTAGAAAAAGTAGAACAGGCAAAAAAGCGTGGAGTACAGGCATATGCAGAAACCTGTCCTCATTATTTGGTTCTTGACCAAAGTAAATTGCAATTACCTAACTTTGAAAGCGGGAAATATGTTTGCTCCCCTCCTCTTCGTGAAAAATGGAATCAGGAATATCTTTGGAAGGGAATATCCTCAGGCGTTATTTCAACTGTTGCATCTGACCATAGCCCTTTTCTATTTGAAGGACAAAAAACACTAGGCAAGGATAATTTTGCAAAGATTCCTAATGGAGTTCCTGGTATAGAAGATACTTTTTCTATTGTTTACCATTTTGGAGTTCATGAAGGAAGAATTTCTTTACAAAAGTTTGTAGAGATAATGTCTTCAGGTCCTGCAAAATTATTTGGGCTGTATCCAAAAAAGGGAAGTATCGCTGTTGGATTTGACGCAGATATTGTTTTATTTAATCCTAAAACTTCTAGAATTATTACAAAGGAAAAGCAATACCAAAATGTAGATTACAATCTTTATGAGGGTACAGTCGTTCAAGGAGCCATTACGCGAGTACTTTCCAGGGGCGAGGAAATTGTTCGTGATGGATATGTTATCGGTGAACAAGGGCGAGGACAGTATTTATTTAGGAAGAAAAATTCTAATTTACGAACAGGGGTTAATATCAGGTAGTACTCGTATCTAGTAATTTCACTAGTTACGTTTTGCTAAGCAAATATTAGAGGAGGTGATTATTGAAATTTACTTAAACGTTTTGAAAATAGCATAACTCTTTAACTTTTAAGTTGAAAAAGGAGGATTTTTATGCCAAAAGGTAGCTCAGGTCTGCAAGTCTCAGAACAATCACTTGGTTTAACAGCAAAACCAACAAATGTGCGTTGGCGTGTGTTTATTATGCTTCTCTTACTCGTCACAATTAACTATGTTGACCGTGCCGTACTATCAATTGCGATGCCGGCGGTCCAAAGTGATTTAGGCCTAGATCCTGCAATAGTCGGTATCATCCTTAGTTCCTTCTTTTGGGGATATGCTCTAATGCAAGTCCCATCAGGTTGGCTTGCGGACAAATATCGTCCAGATAAGGTAGTTTATGGCGCCGCCATAAGCTGGGGAATCGTTCAAACATTAACAGGCTTTATCATGGGTGCAAAATCATTAATTTTCCTAAGGGTTTTGCTAGGAATTACAGAAGCTCCAGTTATGCCGGGGGCCTCAAAGCTACAAGCCATATGGCTGAGTTCCAAAGAAAGAGGCCGTGGGGCTACTATTATTGATAGTGGTGCACCGTTAGGAACTGCCGTTGGAGGACCAATTATTATTGCTTTTATGGCATGGTTTGGAGGATGGCGCGGTGCATTAATTGGAGCTGGGATCCTTACTATCATCATAGCTTGGTTAGCATGGAGAGTAATAAAAGGGGGGCCAAATGCAAACCCAAAAGTAAACGAGGCAGAACGTGAATATATTCGAAAAGCTCTCGAGGAAGAGTATGAAGAACATAAACGTAATGCTTCTGGAGTAAAAGTTGGTGCTAAAGATTACTTAAGAGCTCGCAATTTCTGGTGTATGTGTCTCGGCTGGTTTTCGTTTAACACAGTTTTTTACGGACTAATGACTTGGGGGCCATCTTATCTTGCAAAAACACAAAATTTAGATATTAAAGCAATTGGCGGATCGATATTAATCATTTTTGGCTCTGGCTTTATCGGGGAAATTATAGGCGGATTAATTACAGATAAGTGGCGCGATAAAGGTGGTAACTTTAATACAGTAATGAGGACGATGCTCTCAATTGCAGGTATCATGACGGCCATTTCAATTTTTCTCTTAAGCCGGTCTACTTCGGTAACGATGGCAATTACTACACTCTCAATTGCATTATTTTTTCTTCGTTGGGGTGGCTTATATTGGAGTATTCCTGCTGCAATCTCGCAAAGAGAGCATATTGGTACTGTTGGTGGATGCATGAATTTTGCTGGAAATATTGCGGGTATAGTAACCCCGATATATATCGGTATTATTGTTTCACTCACAGATTCCTATTTCTTGGCGTTAATGGTATTTGTTGTCGCAGGTCTCCTTTTAGCAACGGTGTCAAGCCTAATTAATTACAATAAAAAAATCGGGGTTGCTCATTAATTATTTAAGGAGGAATAATCATGATAAAAGAACCGAAAAAAATTGGAATGCTTACTCCCTCTTCAAACACAGTTCTAGAGCCAATTTGCTCGAAGATGTTATATCATGTTCCGGAGGTTACGTGCCATTATGGTCGATTCGAGGTTACGAAAATCTCATTAGAGCAGGATGCCTTGAGTCAATTTAATTTTGAACCTATGCTCCAGGCAGCTGAGTTGCTGGCACATGCAGAGGTTGATTTAATAGCTTGGAACGGAACGTCAGGCGGATGGCTTGGTTTCGAAATGGATCATGAACTATGTGAAGCGATTACAAAAAGAACAGGAATTCCGGCAACAACCTCTATGTTATCCCAAGTAAGAGCATTTAAAGAACACAATATTAATACTGTGCACCTTGTAACACCATATATTCCAGAGATAAATAGATTAATTGCAGAACAATATAAAAAGCATTGCAATATTGAAACGATTAATGTTCAAGGACTTTCCCAAACAGTAAATCGTTCCTTTAGCCAAGTAGATCAAGGCAGAATCGAAGAAATGATACAAGCAGTAACTGCTTCTCCTGCTGATGCATTAAGTGTTGTATGCACAAATTTTCCTGCAGTAGATAAAGTTGAATATTATGAAGAAAAATATAATATTCCAATGTACGACACGATCAATGTACTTATGTGGGAATGCTTAAAAATGGTAGATGTAGATCCAAGGACTGTAAAAGGATGGGGAAAAGTATTTTCAAGGGAAAAGGTAAGCAGATAAAAAGAAATCTTTTGCTGAGCATTCAACCTGTGGGGGGTTGCAATGCTCTCTTCATTTACTAAGATAGAAAGTTTTATCATGAGTCTGTACAGCGATTTTCGTCTTCTCTGACGACTCCATACATTTTACAGGATAGAAGATTAGCTATCCCAACCCTTATAAGTATGCAATTTTCAATGTTCAGACTTCATATCTTAATTATAACACGTATGAAAATTATTTAAAGATTTCTGGGAAAATAGACCTTGTTCTTTAAGTTTAATAAAGGGAGGAAGTCAATGATATCTGTAACTTTTGTCAAAGGAGATCGATTAGCTTTAGGAATAAAAACAGACAAGGGAATATTAGACGTAGAAGCAGCAGCTAATAACTATCCATTCATTAATAATGTGCCTAAAACAGTTACAGAACTTATTAATCATGGAGAACATGCGCAAAAAGTTCTTTCGAGACTAATCGAAATTTCATTTATGGATGATTCATTATTCCATATGGAGGATTCGTTAATTTTTGGTCCTTGTGTACCAGAGCCTAATAAAATTATTTGTATTGGATTGAATTATAAAAAGCATGCAGTGGAGTGTAATTTACCTATCCCTCCAGCGCCAATATTGATTAGCAAATTTAATAATACACTTACTGCTCATGAAAAAGACATAACCTTGCCGAGCGTATCTTCTCAGGTAGACTATGAAGCGGAATTAGTTATAGTCATTGGTAAAAAAGCGAAAAAAATTAAAAAAGAAAATGCACTATCTGTAGTATATGGTTATTGTGCAGCGAATGATGTGTCTGCTCGTGATTTGCAATCGAAAAGTTCGCAATGGCTTTTGGGAAAATCTTGTGATGGTTTTTGTCCAATTGGTCCAAATTTGGTCAGTAAAGAAGAAATTAAAAATCCGAATGATTTAAGAATTATGTCTTTTGTAAATGGAGAAATTCGTCAGGATTCAAATACTTCAGATATGATTTTTAACTGTGAAGAGATTATTAGTTATGTTTCTGAACATTTAACTTTACAGCCTGGAGACATTATTCTAACTGGAACTCCAGAGGGTGTAATAATGGGGCTTCCTGAAGTGGAAAGAGTATGGTTACAGGATGGGGACGAAGTAACTGTGAAAATTGAAAGATTAGGCATTCTAACAAATTATTTTAGGTCGGAAGAAGGTCAGGAACAATCTAGTTTGAATTACATGGAATCTAATATTAATTGACT
>NZ_JBALPC010000027.1:0-16519 GCF_036965225.1 Bacillus sp. JJ1474
TATACTAATCAATAGATTCGTAAAATACAATAGTTAATGAGATGGAGTGTGAAGTATGGAAAAATTATTAGGAACTGAAACTGTAAAAAGAGGCATGGCTCAAATGCAAAAAGGCGGCGTTATTATGGATGTTGTCAACGCAGAGCAAGCAAGAGTAGCGGAAGCGGCAGGTGCTGTGGCTGTAATGGCATTGGAAAGAGTGCCTTCTGATATCCGCGCTGCGGGAGGGGTTGCAAGAATGGCAGACCCTCGAATTGTTGAAGAAGTAATGAATGCAGTATCCATCCCAGTAATGGCTAAAGCTCGTATTGGTCATATTGTGGAGGCAAGAGTATTAGAAGCTATGGGTGTTGACTACATTGACGAAAGTGAAGTATTAACGCCTGCAGACGAAGAGTTCCATTTATTGAAGAGTGATTTCACTGTACCGTTTGTTTGTGGCTGCCGTGATCTTGGAGAAGCTGCACGCCGTATTGGCGAGGGTGCAGCAATGCTGCGTACTAAAGGTGAGCCTGGTACAGGTAATATTGTGGAAGCGGTTCGACATATGCGTAAAGTAAATGCGCAGGTTCGCAAAATTTCTGTGATGAGTAATGATGAATTAATGACAGAAGCAAAAGTTCTTGGTGCGTCTTTTGAAATTTTAAAGCAAATTAAAGAACTAGGAAAGCTGCCAGTTGTTAACTTTGCTGCTGGTGGTATTGCTACTCCTGCTGATGCTGCATTAATGATGGAGCTTGGTGCTGATGGAGTGTTTGTTGGTTCAGGTATCTTTAAATCCGAAAATCCTGAAAAATTTGCAAGTGCCATTGTTCAAGCTACTACTTATTACACTGATTACGATTTAATTGGGAAGCTTTCTAAAGAGCTAGGAGCTGCAATGAAAGGAATTGATATTTCCAAGCTGTCTCTTGAAGACAGAATGCAGGAGCGTGGCTGGTAATATGACAACAATCGGGGTTTTAGGACTGCAGGGTGCCGTTGCCGAGCATGTAAAACAAATTGAAACCTTGGGATTAAAGGCTGTTGTTGTAAAGAAACCAGAACAGCTTGAACAAATTAATGGACTGATTCTCCCTGGCGGTGAGAGTACAACTATGCGAAATCTTATCGACCGCTACAATTTTTTCGATCCATTAAAAGAATTCTATACGGCCGGAAAACCCATTTTTGGAACTTGTGCTGGAATGGTATTAGTTGCGAAGAAACTTGTTGGTTCAGAGGAATCCCACCTGCAAATCATGGATATTACTGTAAAAAGAAATGCGTTTGGCCGGCAAGTTGCTAGCTTTGAAGCAAATCTTAATATAGCTGGTATTGACGATCCTTATAAGGCTGTTTTTATTCGTGCACCATTTATTGAAAGTACCGGTGAAAATGTAGAGGTTTTAGCAAAATATGATGAGAGAATTGTTGCGGCAAGAGAAGGGAATGTTCTTGCTTGTGCTTTCCATCCAGAGTTAACTTCTGATACTCGTTTTCTTCAAATATTCGTTAATATGGTAGAGAGTCAGAAGCAAAAAGAAGTACAGGTTGGATAAATTAAAGAGGACTCATTTCTTGAAAAACCGCTGACAGAGTGGGAACGTGAAATGTGTTAAGAATGGTAAAAAAAGACAATACCAAGATGGCATTGTCTTTTTTTACGATTATTTTTTCAAATCTTCAATAGAATCGATTTCCATATAAGCGGGAACGACTAGCCCAATTTTTGTCCCTTCCATATTCGGACCTAAGTCTTCGAATTTGCCATCGAATTTTTCATTGTAATCAGCATGTGTGACAGGCAGCCAGGCAGCGACACTTGCGTCTAGGCTTCCGTCAGCAACACCAGCCCATAGTGGGCCTGCTTCGATTTGTCGAAGTGTGACTTCGTATCCGAGGTCTGTTAACACGGTTGAAATTACGTTAGTACTAGCAATTTCACTGTCCCAAGCTACATAACCAAGTGTAATTTTGTCACCATCTACCTTATCTACGCCTTCAGTCCATTCGCTCACTTTATCAGCATTTGCTTCAACCCAAGCTTTAGCAGCCTTTTCCGGATCTTCACCATCTGTTACTTTTACCATTACGTCAGCCATTTCTTCTGAAGTCCAATTGAATTGGTCAAGAAACTTGTAGGCTGATGGGTAATCATCAGCAAGCCCTAAACGTGCAATTGTATGAATATTCTCTTCGCCACCGTATACACCTTTAGGATCCTCTAAATATTTTAAATCAAATTTAGAGAATTTCCAATGTGGAGTCCAGCCAGTGATAATGATTGGCTCTTCCTTGGCATAGGCTTTTTTTAATGCAGCAGTCATTGCGGCACCTGAACCTTCAACGACATCCCAGTCATTTAGCTCATATTCCTTAACAGCAGCTTCTGTTGCTTTCATGATTCCAGCACCTGGATCAATCCCGATGATCTTGTAATCAACGCTGTCACCTACAGATTGATTAGAAGCTCCTTTTTCGGCCTTATCTCCGTTATTACCTGCTTCATCTGAACTGCAAGCAGCAAGTCCTAATGCGAGGACAGGAATCATTAGTGCAGACATCCATTTTTTCTTCATTACATATTTCCCCCTTGTTTTTTCATTCCTATATTTTGGGTAATCCGGTCGAGGATTATGGCAATAACCACAATCGCTAGACCAGCCTCAAAACCTTTACCGATTTGAATTTGTGTAACAGCACGATACACATCAGCACCTAGTCCTGGTGCACCTACCATCGATGCGATGACGACCATTGATAACGCAAGCATAATGCTTTGGTTAATCCCTGCCATAATCGTAGGCATGGCAAGCGGGAGCTGAACTTTGATGAGGCGCTGACTTGTCGTAGAGCCGAAGCTTTCAGTTGCTTCAATAATATCAGCAGGGACTTGTTGAATGCCGAGTATCGTTAATCTTATCGTTGGCGGCATAGCGAAAATAACGGATGCAACAACACCTGGAACAACACCAATATTAAAGAAGAAGATAGCCGGAATTAAATAGACGAAAGCAGGCATTGTTTGCATAAAATCTAACATCGGTGTAACAATCTTTTTCACCCGTTTACTTTGAGAAGCCCAAATTCCCGCAGGAACCCCGATTAGAACGGATAGAAATACAGCTGCTAATACTAACGCGAGTGTTTCAAGCATCGGTTCCCAGTAGCCTAAATTATAGATGAGGAACAAGCCAATAAAAGTAAACAGTGCCATTCCTTTTGATGATAGCTTCCAGGCTATTAATGCTAATAGAATCATAAATAGATAGAATGGAATAAAACTTAAGCCTGCAACTAGGCCATCAACAACACTTTCAAGGACTGTAGAAATGCCATCGAAGGCTACTTCGAAGGTAATTGTCAGCCAATCAACAAATTGATCCATCCATTTTGCAATCGGCAGTTTTGGCATTACGCTTTCCATTTGATCACCCCTTTATCGGTTTGACTTACAGCCGCTTCCTCTTTTGCTTTTTCAAAATCATTGATTACGTCATTATTCCCAGCTAGGGCGCCGATTACTGCACCACGGACAAGTATGCCTTGAAGGCGATCATTTTCATCTACAACAGCAACTGGAATCGTTGCAGTCGATACTTTATCAAACAAGTTTGCTAATAATGTATCTCCTGCAACCTTTTGCACCTTTTTATCGAGGATGTTAAACAAGGTTTTACTATGCTCAGCAGCTGATTTTGCATCGGCTGCATGAATTACTCCAAGGAGAGATTTTTTCTTATCTACTGCGTATATACTAGAAATTCCGAGCTCCCTCATCATTTGCAAAGCAACTCGAGGACCTTTGTCGATTTGTACGGTTTCTGCTCTTTTCATAACATGGTTTGCAGTCAATACTTTAGACAAGTCTACATCTTCGACAAAGCGTTCAACATACTTGTTTGAAGGATTCATTAATATTTCTTCGGGAGTGCCGATTTGAACAATTTCCCCGTCTTTCATTAACGCAATGCGATCGCCGATTCTAAGGGCCTCATCTAAATCATGGGTAATAAATACAATCGTTTTTTCCATTTTTGATTGAAGCTCTGTTAATTCATCTTGCATGTCCTTCCGAATTAATGGATCCAATGCGCTAAAGGCTTCGTCCATTAATAAAATATCCGGATCGTTAGCGAGCGCTCTTGCTAACCCGACCCGCTGCTGCATTCCCCCACTTAACTGATCAGGAAATTGGTTTTCATATCCTTCAAGATTTACAAGTTTTAAAGCAGTTAATGCCTTTTGTTTCCTTTGCTCCTTATTTACCCCTTGAATTTCTAAACCGTACTCCGTATTTTCTAGCACAGTCCGATGGGGTAATAAGGCAAATTTCTGAAAAACCATACTTATTTTTTTTCGGCGAACTTCCCTTAGCTCGTCTTTTTTCATTTTCGTAATATCTTTTCCGTCAATCAATACTTCGCCAACAGATGGGTCAATAAGCCGGTTAAGCATACGAACTAATGTGGATTTACCGCTTCCTGAAAGTCCCATAATGACAAAGATTTCTCCGGTATAAACATGAAAATTTGCCTTGTTTACACCTACTGTCGCACCGGTCTTTTTTAGAATTTCACTTTTGCTGTTTCCTTCATTTAGAAGCTGTAATGCTTTTCTTCCATTCCTTCCGAATATTTTTGTTACATTTCTCACACTTAATTTCGCGTTTTTATCACTCAAATCATTCACCTCGTTTATATTCACGCCGAGCATTAAGACTTTTTAATTGTATAAGTTTTAGCAACTAAAGGGCAAAGTCGATATTCTTTCATATTAATCCGTAAAGTTTGTACAGTTAAAACTGAACGTACTGTAATTATCGTTTCCTTACAATCCCTTTCATTTACTGCCATTTCCATAATCAAAAGCAGCTTTACTTTCAAAAAAAACATGTTAATCTATAAAATGATCAGCCAATTTTCAAAAATAAGGTTTTTCAAATACAAATAAAATAAATTTACATTTATGGATGTGAATGTTTACATGAATGGAAAAGAACAGCTTGAGCACGCACGTGAGCGTGTTATTGAAACGATTGCTATGAATATGAACTTATACGGTGTTACCGATTCGGTTGGGCGATTATATGGAATGTTGTATTTTCACGATCAGCCATTGACTCTAGATGAAATGAAAGAAGAACTCGGTATGAGCAAAACAAGTATGAGTACTTCTGTAAGAACGCTGCTTGAGCTTAAGATGGTAGAAAAGATTTGGAAAAAGGGAATTAGAAAGGATCTATATCAAGCGGAGGAAGATTGGTATCAAACCTTCACCGACTTTTTTACGATTAAATGGAGGGCAGGAATTTCAATGAATGTGTCAGCCATGAAAAAATCATTAAGAGAGCTTGAGTCATTAGTTAACTCTGAGGAAACAGATGAGGAAATTCGTATGGCTGCCAGAATTGATATGGAGAAATTGAAGGATGCACTTCGCTATTATGAATGGCTAAATCGACTAGTTGACAGTTTTGATTCCGGGAAGATTTTTGATTTTATTCCTAAGGATGAAGAGAAATAAACAGAGAATGCAGAGGGTGACTCTTTAACTTTGAGTCATCCTTGTTTTTGTGGAGATAACCAATTGTAGTGGTTTGCTCAGGACATGCTTTTTTTTGTGCAGAATAAATGCAAGCCGCGAAATATATTAAATTTTGTCTAAATCTGTCTATTAACTAGGATTATCTTTTATTTTCTCCCGATTCTAGTTTTTTTTGATTTTGACAAAAAAAAATAAACGTGAATCAAACACAATATGTAGTAGTGCAAGAAATATTTTTACTACTATATATAGATTTATTTATTGATTTTAGATTTTTGATATGATACCTTAAGTGTATTAATAAAAACAACTAGAATCTGCCAAATCCTAGTTTCATATTAAAAAATTGAATATCATATTTTGAAGGAGTTGTAAAAATGTCTGTAGCATTAGGACAAAAAATGAGTTTAAATATTGATCGTTTAAACCAGGACATTCGATTATTTCCTCAAGTTCATCCTATCACCTCTGATATGAAAATGACCCACAAAGGGGTCTCCCGTTTAGTTATGCTTGATAGGTATACATTTAAGGATACGGAAAAAATCACCTTAACAAATGGGGACTTTGTCGTACTCACCATCAAAGAAGATCCAAAATTCCCTGCCAGAGGGCTCGGTTACATTGTAGATATTGATTGGGAAAACAAAGCTGCAACAGTTCTAGTGGAAGAAGACTATCGAGGGGTGCTTGATGACCCAGAAGAAGTAAAAACAGGACTCATCAAGAAATCTCTAGATGTCATTGAAAAACCGCTAGAGCTTTTTTATGAGCAAATTGCGAAACGTAACGCAACTGGCTTAGCTTCTGTTGAGGCAACAGAAGAAAAAAGGCAAGAATGGTTCGAAAAGTTCTATCAAGAGCTTTCTAGCTTGAATTTTATTCCAGCTGGCCGTGTTCTTTACGGAGCGGGAGCGGATACGGATGTAACGTATTTTAACTGTTACGTTATGCCGTTTGTCGCTGATTCCCGTGAAGGCATTTCCGAGCACCGCAAGCAGGTGATGGAAATCATGAGCCGAGGAGGCGGGGTTGGAACGAATGGTTCAACATTAAGACCACGCAATACACTGGCAAAGGGCGTGAATGGTAAATCATCTGGGTCAGTATCTTGGCTGGATGATATTGCTAAACTGACGCATCTTGTAGAGCAAGGTGGGTCGCGACGCGGTGCGCAAATGATTATGCTGGCGGATTGGCATCCTGACATTATTGAATTTATCATTTCAAAAATGCAAAACCCAAGAATCTTAAGATTCCTTCTTGAAACGACAAATGATGAAATGATCAAAAAATATGCGAAAGAAAAACTGAAATTTACTCCTTTCACTGAGCAAGAGATTGCTATGTACCAAGGAATAATTAATTATAAAAATATTCCTGGATATGGTGGATTCAGCGAGAAAATTATTCATGATGCAGAAGATAAGCTTGAAATGGGCGGTAATTATTCTGTTCATAATTCTGAATTCCTTACAGGAGCCAACATTTCTGTATGTTTAACAAAGGAATTCATGGATGCGGTTGAGAATGATGCTGAATATGAACTTCGCTTCCCAGATGTAGAAGCTTATGATAAAGAGGAAATGAGCATTTATAATGAAGAATGGCATAAAGTTGGAGATGTTCGTGAATGGGAAAAGCTTGGTCATAAGGTACGAGTTTACCGCAAAATCAAAGCGAAAGAGCTTTGGAACTTAATTAATATTTGCGCTACTTACTCAGCAGAGCCAGGAATTTTCTTCATCGACAATGCTAACGACATGACGAATGCTAAAGCGTATGGACAGAAGGTAGTAGCAACAAACCCATGCGGAGAGCAGCCTCTCGCACCGTATAGTGTTTGTAATTTAGCCGCTGTCAATTTAGCTGAAATGGCGGATAAAGACAATAAAACAGTTAATTTTGAAAAGTTAAAGCGAACAGTCGAAGTTGGAGTCAGAATGCAGGATAATGTCATTAATGCCACGCCATACTTCTTAGAAGACAATAAAAAGCAAGCCCTTGGCGAGCGCCGTGTTGGTCTTGGTGTAATGGGTCTTCATGACTTATTAATTTATTGTGAGACTGAATATGGTTCTGAAAAAGGCAATGAGCTTGTCGATAAAGTATTCGAAACAATTGCGACAACAGCATACCGTGCTTCTGTAGAACTCGCAAAAGAAAAGGGAAGCTTCCCATTCTTAACTGCTGAAACAGAAAATGAAACAAATAGATTGCGAAAAGCCTTTACTGAGACAGGATTCATGCAGAAAATGCCTGAGGATATCCGAGAAGCTATCCTTGAAAATGGTATTCGTAATTCTCATTTGCTAACCGTTGCTCCTACGGGTAAACATGTTGCCCCCTACATTTGTAAAAACGTAGCGTAAACTTGGCTATATGCGGGAAACCCTGGCGTATCTTTTGCTACCTCGCCTTGCCAGCGAACAATTAGGTAAAAATGCAAAAGTGTTGACTCAATTGTCTACCAGGCAATCCGCAGGGAAGTCGTGGCTGACCCCTCAACGACTACATGCCGAGCAACCATTTCAAATGGTTGATGATATAGTCTGACCCATATGGCGACATATGGAGCAGGTAATAATAATCCTGCCCTCTAGAAATAGAGAGTAACAATTGTGAGCACAGGAACAATGGTTGGTGTATCAACAGGACTTGAACCTTACTTCTCATTCTCTTACTTCAGAAGCGGTCGTCTCGGAAAATTCATTGAAGTAAAAGCTGATATCGTTCAAGAGTATTTAGATAAAAACAGTCAAGCAGATCCAAATAATCTGCCAGATTGGTTTATAGCAGCGATGGATTTAGCACCTGAAGCACATGCGGATGTGCAATGTATTATCCAACGCTGGATTGATAGCTCTATTAGTAAAACCGTTAATGCACCAAAAGGCTACAGCGTAGAGCAGGTTGAAAAAGTGTATGAGCGCCTGTATCGCGGTGGAGCAAAAGGTGGAACTGTATACGTTGATGGTTCTCGTGATTCACAGGTTCTAACGTTGAAGGCTGAAGAAAACAGCTTTGAAGAAACGAGCTTCGGGAAAAAAGAAAAAACGAAGCAGCATGTTGTGCTTGTTGACACCATCAATGATCTTCGTTCAACAAACGTCATTGGCTCAGAAGTAGGAAACACTTGCCCAGTATGCCGTAAAGGTAATGTAGAAGAAATCGGTGGATGTAATACTTGTACGAACTGCAATGCCCAATTAAAGTGCGGTTTATAATAATAAATTAATGCAAATAAAGGATAAAAACTTATCTTAATGGGTTCCGGCCCAAAGGGGATAAGCCTTATATGGAATCAATTTCGGGGGTACAAATCGCATCAGATTTAGTACCTCCTTTTTTATGTCCTTTTTCAATTAACAGTGGCAATTGAAGAAATTAATGCGGACAATAAATCCGTTATTTTCATGAATAACGGCACGGGTGTCCTTTCATTTTTGATAGACAACTTGGTAGGCATTGTTTTATTATTTTCTCAACTGTCTGAAGCTTAATCCAATTTTTGCTTATTAATTGCTGGTATTTGAAAAATACATTTTGTCCCCCGTACTAATTTCATAAGCCATCGATTAAAAATGTATTAATACATCGACAGGGGTGGCTGCCATGTATATAGATGGTGTTTTTTCAGGAGGAGGCATTAAAGGTTTTGCGCTAATCGGTGCCTATGAAGAAATCGAAAAGAGGGGTTTCCGTTATAAAAGATTGGCAGGTACAAGTGCCGGATCTATCATAGCGTCTTTAATTGCGGCTAATTATTCAAGTAAAGAGATTTACGAAATGCTTGATGAATTACAACTGGAAAAATTTCTTGATCCACGAAAGACGTATCTTCCTTTTGCCGTTACAAAATGGATTTTTCTTTTTTGGCGTCTAGGCTTATATAAAGGCGATGAGCTTGAGAAATGGTTAGCTGAAAAGCTTGCGGCCAAGGGAGTAAGGAAGTTTTCGGATCTTCCTCCACAAGCGTTGCGTGTCATAGCGTCAGATTTAACGAATGGTCAACTTATCGTATTGCCTGATGACTTAATTAAGTATGAGATTGACCCGGGGTCATTTTCTGTTGCAAAAGCGATCCGCATGAGCTGCAGCCTTCCATATTTTTTCGAACCAGTAAAGCTATATGCTAAACGTAACGCAAATATCATCGTGGATGGCGGCGTATTAAGCAATTTTCCAATGTGGTTATTTGATAAAGATAATGTCAGAAAAGTTCGGCCAGTGTTAGGTGTGCAATTAAGCCATAGTATTAGTGAACATCCCCAGCATAAAATCCGAAATGCGATTCAAATGTTTGAAGCTTTATTTGAGACAATGAAAGAGGCTCATGACTCTCGATATATTTCTAGAAAACATGCTAGTAATATTATTTTTATCCCGACAGAAGGAGTATTAACGACTGAATTTCATTTAACCTCTGAGAAAAAGCAACAACTTGTTGATTTAGGTAAAAAATGTACAAAGCAATTCTTCTCACAATGGAGTTATTAGAAAAAAAAAGATCGAGCCAGTTAAAGCGAAGCTCGATCTTTCTTTTTGCCTTTTTTTCCTTCAATAACAGTTAAATGTGTTGAAGATTTTTTTCTAGTCCTTTTAATAGAAGTTAAAGAACCGGAGTTTGCCTTGCGGCTGCTACCCTTTCCAGCATCGGGCTTATGAAAACGTTTCTTTGATTTCTTTGCTGCTCGAACAAATGCTCGCTGCTCTTGTTTCTTAGGGCTAGCTCTATTAAAACGTTGAAAGATGTAATACACGATAGCACCAACTAATAAAATGACAGCTATTCTCCGCAAAAAACCGGCAGGATTTGTAATCATGCTGGATGTTATTCCTAAAGCAGCTAGGAGAACGAGACCAGAGATAACCAATAGTGTAATCCGATTTTTCAAGAAAGCCACCTCCCTATGAGCATGATGAGCATTTTTCCATTCTTTTAAACTTACGAAAATTAAAAAATTAAACGATTTCTTCTGTTTTTAATTGTGCTTCTGAAGCCTTTTCTTTTTCTAATAATTTTTCAAACGATAAAATCGCTACCTCTACTTGATCGTCTTTTGGCTCCTTTGTTGTGAGAAGCTGCAGCCAAAGACCTGGAATTCCCAAATATTTCAATACTGGGACATTTCTGACTTTGTTCGTCAATTGCAGAACCTCGAATGAAATGCCGAGTACTACAGGAATAAGAGCAAGACGGTTGAGGACACGTACATATAATGGTTCAGTTGGTACGAGTAAATATACAAAAACCCCAATAATAACTGTGAATAATATGAAGCTGCTTCCACAGCGGTAATGCAGTCTTGATTGGGCTTGAACATTTTCAACTGTTAGCTCTTTTCCGTTTTCAAAAGCATTAATTACTTTATGCTCTGCACCATGGTATTGAAACACCCTTTTGATGATAGGGGTTAATGACACAAAGTATATATAGGCAAGCAGTAACAGCAGTTTAAAAAAGCCTTCTACTAGGATTTGAGCAAAATGTCCGGGGAAAATAGGCTTAGTCAACTCTGCTAAGAAAACAGGAACAAGAGTAAAGATAAACTTTCCGAAAAGAAAGGAAAGAACACCAACCGCGGCTACACCTAGCCACATAGTTAATTTAGAGCCTTCTTGTTCATTCAATTTTTCATCATCGCTTGGATCCAAATCATATCTTTCAGTTGAAAAGTTTAAATGCTTGGAGCCATTTGCGCTTGCCTCAATAATGGCAACAATCCCTCGAAGAAATGGGATTTTTTTGATTAATTGTAAGGAAGAATTCGATTTGCGGGGAAGCTCGAAATATTCTATAGAGTCGTCTTTGCGACGGACAGCAGTGACATAATGATGCTTTCCACCAAACATGACTCCTTCTACAACTGCTTGACCTCCGTATACAGGCTTTTGATTTTTTGACATGTGTAATTGCACCAACCTAATTTGAACTCGGAATTTAACAGCTAAATAAACAAGGGTGCATTTCAAAATCACCTTATTAGTTCAAAACATAAAGTATGCTTGAAAAACCTTGTTCAAAATGTGAATACGTCTAAAGCTGTATGTACCTATCTTTATTCTACTAGAAATCCAAAAAAACCTCTAGGAATGACTAAATATTTGATCTTAAATAATTTAACTTTTTTAGGAAGATATATTTAATCAAGCAGGGAGCCTTAATTCATTTTGACATGCAAGTGAATAATGGCATAGGGACATAATATAAATGGAGGTGGAAAATATGGCAGAAGATAAACAAACTGATCAAAATCAAAGTGAAAAGCCGATGTCTTTCTTGACGATGGTTATATTAACAGGACTAATTGGAGGGATACTTTGGAGCGGGATTGGTTATTTTGTTCACTTTATTAATTTAACAGAAATACACCCGAAGGTCATATTAGATCCATGGACAATTGGAGATTGGAAGGATAGCTGGCTCGGAACAGTCATTTCCCTTCTGATAATAGGTGTGATCTCTATTGTAGCAGCACTTATCTATTATGCCCTGCTAAGAAGGATGCCTAGTATTTGGGTAGGGGTTTTTTATGGAATTGTTCTTTTTCTGCTAGTTTTTTTTGTGCTAAATCCTATTTTTCCTGGGATAAGCCCTTTCCATGAACTTAAGAGGAATACGATTATTACATCTATATGTTTATATGTATTATATGGTGTATTTGTCGGATATTCGATATCTTATGAAGAGGGCGAAGTGAAATATAAAGAAAGCAGGGAAAATGAGGCGAAATCCTAATGGCTATCATCCTATATGAAAAGGTGAATGATTAAACGAATTTGGTTTTTCATGGTAGTTAAAATAAATTCAATTGTGATAGAATGTTCTTGGTGAATTATTCAGCTGTACATTTACTATTAGAAAATAGGGATATTCAGCTTACTTAGGGGGAGAAGAAAAAATGGAAAAGCTTCAGAAACTTCGATCGGTTCTCGAACGATTAGGCATTGATGGTATGCTGATCACAAGTGAGTATAATCGCCGATATATGACAAACTTTACCGGTTCTGCAGGTGTAGTCCTGATCAGTGGGGAAAATGCACAATTCATTACTGATTTCCGTTATATTGAGCAGGCTTCTGCGGAATGTGAAGGCTATGAAATTGTAAAACATGCAGGCTCCATCCCTGATGAGGTAGCTGAACAAGCAAAGAAACTAGGCATTAAAAAGCTTGGCTTTGAACAGGACCATTTAACTTTTTCTGCTTACAAAGCATATGAAAAGGCAGTAGATGCAGAATTAGTACCTGTATCTGGCGAAATTGAAAAGTTACGCTTGATTAAGAGTGAGGCAGAGATTAAGATATTAAAGGCAGCAGCTGATATAGCGGATGCTGCATATAAACATATTCTTGAATTCATTCGTCCCGGTATAACGGAGCTTGATGTGTCGAATGAATTAGAGTTCTTTATGAGAAAAGCTGGCGCTGCTTCATCTTCTTTTGATATTATCGTTGCTTCCGGCTACCGATCTGCACTTCCGCATGGACGAGCTAGTGACAAAGTAATTGAAAAAGGCGATTTCGTTACATTAGATTTTGGTGCTTATTATAATGGATATATTTCAGATATCACTCGAACTCTAGCAGTTGGAGAGCCTGAGGCCAAGCTTAAAGAGATTTATGATATTGTTCTTCAAGCACAATTACGAGGTATGAATGGCATTAAGCCTGGAATGAGCGGAAAAGAAGCAGATGCTCTTACACGCGATTATATTACTGAAAAGGGTTACGGGGAAAACTTCGGTCACTCCACTGGCCATGGGATTGGACTGGAAGTTCATGAAGGACCAACACTTTCCTTTAAATCAGATGTTATTCTAGAACCTGGTATGGTCGTAACTGTGGAGCCGGGCATATATATCCCTGGACTTGGCGGAGTTCGGATTGAAGACGATACGGTTATTACAAAAGACCATAATGAATCGCTCACTCATTCAACAAAAGAACTAATCATTTTATAATGTAAATAGCTTTAAAGTACGCCCTTTTTGGCGAATGAGCTAGCAAAGACATGTTAGACAATTAGGAGGATTTTTTAATGATTTCTGTTAATGATTTTCGTACAGGCTTAACGATCGAGGTAGATAACGGAATTTGGCGTGTAATGGATTTCCAACACGTAAAACCAGGGAAAGGTGCAGCTTTCGTACGTTCAAAACTGCGTAATCTTCGTAATGGAAATGTTCAGGAAAAAACGTTCCGTGCGGGTGAAAAAGTTGCAAAAGCACAAATTGATAATAGAAAAATGCAATACCTATATGCTAATGGGGACCAGCATGTTTTTATGGACAATGAATCATATGATCAAATTGAATTACCGGCATCTGCCATTGAGTATGAATTGAAATTTCTTAAAGAAAACATGGAAGTTCATATTTTGATGTATAATACTGAAACTTTAGGAGTGGAGCTTCCAAATACAGTTGAGTTGGAAGTAATCGAGACAGAGCCAGGTATTAAAGGGGATACAGCTTCTGGCGGTTCTAAGCCGGCGAAGCTTGAAACGGGCCTTATCGTTCAAGTGCCTTTCTTCATCAACCAAGGTGATAAATTAATTATCAATACTGATGAAGGCTCGTACGTATCTAGGGCGTAAATAAATGAATCTGAAAGGGGTCATTCCTATTAATGGCCCTATGCTGTAAATGATTTCCACTTGAAGTTTTCGTCCATATTACGTATTATAAGTATATAGAAGCTGCGTTGTACGCTTGTATATGAAGTTTCAACCTTTATATTTTTTAAGGGAGTTCAATACCATTACTTGAAAAACATGCCTCCAATGAGAGGACGTTTGGGCAGTAATTGCGGACACCCACCTGGAGGAGCAGGTATGAAACTCCATATAAATCGGCGGCAAAGGCGGCTATACATATGGATACTTAAGCAATAACCACTCGGTTATTGCTTTTTTATGTTTATGGAAGGTAAGAATATTCAGCTAAAATCTCACTGCTCATTTCTAATGTGCCTGGCTGAATTGCCGTGGCAACTTCACTTTTAACGAAAGCGGCTGTATGAATCGGAAAAGGTTCTCCGCGCTGCAGCCCCATTTCCGTTATTAAAATAGGGGTATTATTCAGTTGAACTCCTAAGGTTTTTGCAATCGCTTCAGCCTTTTGAAAAGAATTGATAACAGCAATAGCTAATGCCTGTTGTTCATATTGGATTGGATTACTTACAGAAAATTTAATGCCTGTGATAATATTGGCTCCATTTTTTACTGCCGTATCAACGACTAATCCCGCCTTCTCCATATCACCAATCGTAATAAGCAGGAGATGTTCTACTCTGTAACCCCTGAAGGTTTGTTTACCTTCTATATAATCATATTGTGGAAAAATGGAATAATTCACCGTTCGTATTTGCTCATCGTGAATGCCTATTGAATTTATGGCGGTTTTTATGTTACCTATTGTGGCAGCATTATCGTTTTGAGCTTTCTCTAATTGAACATCTTCTGTCGAAACACCTAATGTGATTTCTGCTCGATTTGGCGCCGCAGTTACCTTTCCTATGCCGGAAACTCTGATGATATTTTTCTTTCTTCCACCGGCAGGAGGTGTTCTAAAGGATGGCTGTTGATAATACATCATTTTCCCTCGCTTTCCGTATATTGGGATTTGTAAATATATACGGCTATAGGAAATAGAACATTCGAACAATATTTTTTACTCACCATTCATATCCCATTAATTCAGCAATTTTCTTAGGGATATCCGTATTATCTAGCACACCATTAAAAACCTCTGCACCCTTTCCAAATGCAAATAGCGGGACTGGATTGGCGGTATGACCTCCTGTGGAACTTATGGACCGTATGGATGAGTCAACGATTCCCGCATGGTAATGTTTAGCTATTATACTTCCTAATACCCAAGCTGCCTGATGCTGAGGGTAAACAACTCCTTGTACATTCCTTACCCTATCATTCAACTGAGTAATTTCATTAGCAGTTAATTCGATATTTGCATATTTTTTTACCGTGTTTTGAACACTATTCGGTTCAAACTCCAATGAATTAGTTTTTCTGATAAACTTACTAACCATATATTCAGGTGTGGCCTTCACTTCTTTAAGCCCTTCAATGTTTAGCGGTTCTGTCGCAGAAATACCCATTGTTTCATGGTCAGCAACAACGAGGACGAGTGTGTTTCCTTCCTTTCTTGCCCAATTCACGGCATATTTCACAGCATCGTCAAATTCAATGACTTCCTTCCAGACACTTGTTAAATCTGCTGCATGTGAGGCATGATCAATGCGTGCTCCTTCAGACATTAGAAAAAAACCCTTTTCTTCTTTAGCTAAAAATTCAATCGCTTTTTCAGTCATTTCTTTTAAGCTTGGTTCTTGGCTGGTTAAAAATTTTCGATCTAATTTAAAACTCATATAAGAAGGATTGAATAAACCAAGCATTCTCATGCCTTTCGCTGCTAATAATTCATCACGATTAGAAACAAAAGTATACCCTTCATGAATAGCCTCTTTTATCAAATCCCTTCCATTTTGGTGGTCTGCCCGAAAGAAATCAGCCCCTCCACCTAACAAAACATCTACTTCATTTTTAAGCTGCTGGTGAGCAATCTCATCTTGGCCAGTCCAACGGTTTTTGACACTGGCAGTAAACGCTGCTGGTGTTGCATCTGTAACTGTATTAGTAGAGATCACACCTGTTTTCTTTCCATGATTCTTAAATACATCAAGAATACTGTCAGATTCATGCCCATTTGCTGTTACACCGATCATTCCATTATTTGTCTTTTTCCCAATAGCTAAAGCGGTTCCCCCGGCAGCCGAATCAGTAACGGCATTATTATATGAAGACGTATGGACAAGAGAAACAAATGGAAGGGATTCAAGAAAAAGCCGACCCTCTTTCCCATATTCCATTTGTCTGGCAACCTCAATTTGCCCTATCCCCATCCCATCCCCAATTAAGAAAATGACATTTTTTGGGGCGGAATCTATTTCCCTGACTATAGGA
>NZ_JBALPC010000028.1:0-9035 GCF_036965225.1 Bacillus sp. JJ1474
TCTTGGACAGGTTTATCGGTAAAGCCTAAATCCTGTCCAGTAAACAAGACTTTTTGGACAGGTTTATCTGAAAATCTAAAACCACTCTAGTAAAACAAAGTTTAGCCTGGTCTTGGCTTTACTGTTATTCAAAAATTCAGCTTACATAAAATAAAGCATAATAACAAAATATAGAATGAAACAGTTGCAAAAGGAATTTCTACCTGCAATTTATAAATTCAAAAAAGGGGCTCAATCATGACTAAAAAGTACAACAAAGGAAGCAAAAACCAAAACTCACCTACCGCTAATCAGGCAGACATCGTAAGTGGAGATAATAGTAAGGGAAATAAGAGAAATAAGGACAAGAGAAATAAGATAGAATAACAAAAAGCTCTCCTTTATCATTTTTTCATAAAGGGGAGCTTTTCTTTTTTATACAAAATACTTTTTCTTTCTTTATTCCCTGTTTTCCTAACAATCAGCCTCAAGACTTATATATAATTAAATCTAAGGCTCAATGATTTCTTGCTTATTATTTCATAAAATGAGTGTAAGAAAAGGAATTAATCAGAAAGCAGGGATTTTTTTGAAAAGAATATTAATCATTTTCTTCATTTTGATTGGACTATATTTATTGGTGACATCGAATGTAGCAAGCCTCTTTTCTTTTGGAAAAAGTGAAGCAGAGGCTAAAGTGACAAAGAGTATTGATCTATTAAATATTGATGCTTCTTCTATTAAAACGGTTATCATTCCAGAGAAAAGAAGCGATATTAAAGCGGAGCTTAATGGAAAAGGGGAAGTGTCCATTAAGAAAAGCGGGAACAGTATTCAAGTTAACTATAAAAAAAGCTGGTTTAACAGTTTTAGCTTTTTTAATAATAATTCAGTTTTAAATATTTATATCCCGGAAAGCTATGATCGCAGCATGGATATTGATGTTGGCTCTGGATATTTAGTCTTTGAAGGCAAGTCGAAAAATCAGCCAATGAATCTTAAAGAGCTTGATATCGACCTCGGTTCAGGAAAAATCGATTTAAAAAATTTGAACGTGGAGGAATTCCGCAATGATGTTTCCTCTGGTATGATTACGATCAATTCTTTAACGACGAATGATGGCACTGTAGACGTAAACTCTGGGATTGTTAAAATCCGCCAGTATGAAGGATTGCTAAATGCCGATGTTTCATCAGGACAATTAGATATTCAAATGGATAAAGTTACGGACCATATTGATGTCGAGGTTAGCTCAGGGCATTTAAAGCTCGATCTTCCAGAGAATGCTGATTTTACACTAAATGGCAAGGTAAGCAGCGGAATCATTAAATCAGACATTCCACTTACCGATAAAATCCAAGATAAAAACAAAATCAGCGGTAAATCAGGTAATGGAAAATACCAATTAAATGTCTCTGTTTCAAGCGGGCTTGTGAATATTTATTAATAGAAACTCTAAAAAAACTGGATTAACCATATCCAGTTTTTTATTTTTTTAAACAAAAAACGAACCCGCCTCAAGCAAGTCCGCTAAATAGTTCCGATGATTATAAGGTTTGAAATTTCTCGCCTGCTGCTCCTTGTTCGACTACGAGCGGACACATGGTGATGCTGTAGTTGCAAATGGCCTCAACATCTTGGCGATCATGAGTCACAATCATACAGGTCATATTTGCTTTTTTTAAGATTAAGAGTAAGTCTTCACGGATGGATTCTTTCAAATCTGCATCTAAATTACTAAATGGTTCATCCATTAATAATACTTTTGGTTTTGGGGCAAGTGCCCTCGCCAATGCCACCCTCTGCTGCTGGCCTCCGCTTAGCTCATGAGGATAACGATCTCCGAAATCCTCTAAATAGACAAGCTCGAGCATTTCCTGTACACGCGGCTTCCGATCCTTTCTAGCCATTCGCGATAAGCCAAATAGGATGTTTTCTTTCACAGTCATATGAGGAAATAAGGCATAATCTTGAAAAACCATCCCAACCCCTCTGTCCTCTGGCTGAACAAATATACGATCATCGACAACCGTTTTACCTGCAACGGTTATGGTCCCTTTTGTAGGCATCTCTAATCCCGATATTAAGCGCAGCAAAGTACTTTTCCCGCTTCCACTCTGACCTAATATACCAACGATTTCTCCCGTATCCATCGTAAAGGAGAAATCATCAATAATCGGTGTTCCCGTTCGTGTATAGCCAAATTCAAGATTCTTTATATCTACTACCTTCATCGCTGCACCTTCTTATCAATCATTTGAAATACTACAACCGACAATACACTTATGCCAATAATCATCAAGGATGAAATCGATGCCTCATAAATTTGTTCATCCTTTGCATACTGAAAAGTCTTCGTCGCCAGGGTATCAAAATTAAATGGTCTTAACAATAATGCTAGCGGAAGTTCCTTGCAAATTTCAACAAATGTTAAAATAAATCCGCTGACTAAAGCTCCCTTAATTAAAGGCAGATCTACTTTAAAAAACGTTTTCGTCATGCTAAGCCCGAGCATTCTAGACGCTTCAGAATATTTTGTGCCGATTTTTTCAAATCCTACTTCAACCGCATTAAATCCTGTCGCCATAAAACGGATCGCGTAGCCGACAATCAGCATAACTAACGAGAGACTCAAGATCAATGGTGCTTTTCCTAAACCTATTAAGGAGTAAACAGGAGCAAGCCATTTATCAAGTGTAATAAACATTGCAAGTACGCCTATCGCAATAATCGCACCCGGAATGGAGTATCCTGTTGTTGTTAATTTTGCTAATATATAGGAACCCGCCGTGTGTTTTCGGCATACATTAGCAACGATCACTGAAAGAATGAGAATAATAAAGGTTGATATGGCCGCCACATAAACAGTTTGAAAAAATAGTGTATAAAAGGTATCGCTCCAAACCTTACTAAATGTCAGCTTTGCCCATGCTATTAACTGTATCAATGGAATGAGAAATCCCAGCAAAAACACAATCCCACAATAGGCAAAAGCAGCAGCAGCCTTTATTCCCTTCAGCTTCATTGGCACAAGCGGTCTTGATTTATTATTTAGATTATAACGGCGTCTTTGCCTCAACAGTCTTTCTAAGAAAAACAATCCAACAATTACGACCATTAGCCATGCCGCCAGCCTCATTGCTGAATCAATATCATACATCCCAAACCATGTCTGAAAAATCGCGGTTGATATTGTATGGATGCCAAAATAGCTAGTAACCCCATAATCACTTAGCACTTCATAAATGACCAAAACGGCGCCCGCCACAATAGCCGGTCTTGAGAGCGGCAATACTACCTGGATAAAAATTGCTAGCGGCTTTCTTCCAAGTAGCCTCGCATTCTCGAAAAACGAAGAGCTTTGGCTTTCCAAAAAGGCCCTCGTCATTATATAAACATAAGGAAAAAGAAATAATGTAAAAATAAAGATAGCCCCGCGCAGGGATGAAATCGACAGCAGCTCGGGATCAATTTGGTAATTAAATTGGTTGCGGAATGTTGATTGAATCACTCCCGTATAGCTGAACATCGTCCGATACGTATAAGCAGCGATATAGGGCGGAATGGCTAACGGCAATAATAATCCCCAGCGAAAGAAGCGTTTAAGCGGAAAATCATATGCTGAGGTAAGCCATGCAAGCGTAACCCCCAAAAACGCAGTAAAAATCCCTGTTAATGCGACAAGGATTACCGTGTTTGCTACATATGTTTTTAATAAATACTGGCGTATTTGAAACCAGTTATCATTTGGCTCCTGAAATAGCGAGAAAAAGATAAACAGGATGGGCAGCAGTATAACCGCCGCCCCCATCATGCTGATGACCCACCAGCTATTAAAATCTTTTTTAAAGAATTGTTTGATTTGGTTTATACCCATTTTTACTTCCAACCTGTTTTATTAAAGATCTCAATCGCTTTATGATTATGTTGTCCTAAAGTATCAAAATTAAGCTCTTGCATTTTAAAATCGCCCCAAGTTTGTAAAAGTTCTGGCTTCTTTGCTTCAGGATTAACTGGGAATTCATAGTTATTTGCAGATAAATATTCCTGTGCTTCAATACCTGTCATGTATTCAATTAATTTTGTTGCATTTTCAGGGTTTTTGCTATGCTTTGTTAAACCAATTCCGCTAATATTCACATGTGTTCCATTTGTTTCTTGGTTCGGGAAGAAGACACCGATGCTTTCGCCGACTTTTGCCTCTTCAGCATCTGCCGAATTCACAAGCAATCCAACATAGTAAGTGTTCATGATCGCAACATCACCAGTTCCAGCTGCAATCGCTTTAGCTTGGTCACGGTCACCGCCATCAGGCTGGCGAGCAAAGTTATTCACAATGCCTTGCGCCCATTGTTCAGCCTTTTCTTCGCCGTTTAACTCAATGAATGAAGCTAGTAAAGATTGGTTGTATAAACTTGTTGAAGAACGTGCCAATACTTTCCCTTTCCATTTATCCTCCGTTAGAGCTTCATATGTAGAAAGGTCTTCTGGTTTTACACGATCCTTAGAGTAAACAATAACACGTGCTCTTGTTGACATTCCTACCCAATTATTATCTTTATCCCTAAAGTGAGCTGGGACATTCTTATTAAGAATATCAGATTGTACAGGCTGAAGAACATCATTATTTTTTGCATTTGCGAGAACTCCGCCATCAACAGTAATAAATAGATCCGCTTGTGTGCTTTCTCCTTCACGCTTTAAACGCTCAATAAGCTCTTCTGCTTCCCCTTTAACAACATTAACTTTAATGCCTGTTTCTTCTGTAAATTTCTTATACACTTCTTCATCGGCCTCATAATGTCTAGCTGTATAAATATTGACTTCTTGATTTTCAGCTTTTTTTGGTTCTTCAGCAGGTTTCTGGCCTTCAGAGCTGTTATCAGCTGCTCCACATCCAGCTAACCCAACTGTTAATAAAGCACTTGCTAGGAAAGGCTTTAATAATTTTGAATATTTCATGTATGAGTCCACCTTTTTATTTTTTTAATCTGTGATAATGATAATTATTATCACTCGTCTGTTTTTATTCTACTTTCCATCCAAGGATGAGTCAACCATTATTTTTAAAATTGCAATGATTGGTTTTAAACAATTTGAACAAATTGTGAAAAAAAGAAGCAACCCGTAACAGGCTGCTTCACATTAATTAATTCGTACTTCTTTTAAATGGCCACCAATTTGCTTCTCCAAAGTTTTTGACCATAACTGGGATAAACAATGGCAACATGATAACGGCGTATAAGAATAATCCGACAATGACAATCGCTGCAATTTGGAGTAATGACAGCATTCCAGAAGGCATCATCGCGGCAAAGGTTCCTCCTAAAATGATGGCAGCAGAGATAATGACAGTCCCCATTTTCCTCATTGAGAGCAGCATGGCCTCAGCAACAGATAGATTCTTATATTCATTGAAGCGGTCCATTAAGAAAATACTGTAATCTACTCCAAGGGCTATCAGAATCACAAAACCGAAGAAAGGAACAGCCCAGCTGATGCCAGAATAGCCTAAAATATGGACGAATACAGCTTCATTAATAGCCATCGATGTAAAATACGTTAAAATTAATGAACCAATAATATAGGCTGGCATAATGATCGACCGGAATAAAAAGACAAGAATGATCGAAATTCCAGCAAGCATTAGAATAACTGTGCGCGAGTAATCCTGATCAGACAATTGGCCTAAATCAGCATTCGTGCTTGTTACCCCGCCGACTGCCACCACCGCATTTTCAAGCTTTGTATCTTTCGTTGCCCTTTTAACTGCTGACTTAATTTCATCTACTTGATTTATTGCATCATTAGAATATGGATTCGCCTTAAAGATAACATCCATTGTCATCACTTTGCGGTCTGCAGACATATAAACGTCTAAGACGCGGGCAAAATCTTCATTTTCTAGCACATCATCAGGCAGGTAAAATCCATTCCGTGTGCCAATGCCAGATAAACCAGATAAATAATTCTGAGCAGAGCCAAGTCCTTCAGATACTTGATTTAAGCCTTCTGTACTTTGACTTAAGCCCTCCGTAAGCTGACCAATCTGCCCGCCTAAATCGCCAAATCCAGCAAGCAGCTGCTTCTGACCTTCATTTAGACTTCCTAATCCATTTGTCAGCTTAGGTACATTGCTGACAATCTGTCCTTGCCCATCCGCTAATTGATTTAGACCAGCCTGCTGGGCTTCAATTCCTGCGATTAATTGCTGAAGGCCAGCAGCAAGACCGCTTTGGCCAGCAATAGCTTTTTCAAAACCCGCATTTGCTCCAGCCATTCCGCCATTTATTTTTGCTAAACCAGCATTTAACTCTTGTACATTTGCAGAAAGGCCTGTTAATTGCTGCTGCAGCCCATTAATCGTTTGTTTCATCACCTGATACTGCGGGTCTGCTCCAAGATCTGTATATTTGTTTTCTATATAGCCAAACATCGCACCGTTTGCTTGGATGATTCCATCAGATAAACTAGCTAAACCGGTGCCAACCTTTTGATAGTTTTCTGTAAGGACGTTTAAGTTACCTTGTAATTCTTGATAGCCTCCAAGCAACTGTTGATAACCTGTTAATAACTCCTCAGCACCCGCTTTTGATTTTTCTAAGCCCGCTTTGATTTGATCGGAACCTGCTAAGCCTTGCCGAATGCCATTTTCAATTTTTGCAAGATTTGTTTGTATCGCTTGAAGTCCTGTTTGTATATCATTCGTCCCAGAAATTAGCCCTTGGATCCCATTTGTCGCTTCCTTTAATATGGGCTCAGATTTTGATAATTCCGTTCCTGCTTCATTTAAGCCTGAACTAATTTTATCAATTCCTTCTTTTCCTTCGCCAAGTCCCTCTTCAAGAGTTTCCGCCTGCTTGGCAACAAAGAAGTCTTCTAAAGGCTCTCCAGTCGGACGTGTAACGGAACGGACGGTGTCCACTAGATCAACCTTTTCTAACTCTTTGCTGATTTGTTCTGCTAGGCCAATATATTCTTGGGAATCCATTTTTTCATCATTTTTCAACACGATTTTCGTAGGCATCGATTCTCCAGGGCCAAAGCTATCTGCAATGGCGTTGAATGCCTTGATAGAGTTCACATCTCCGCTAATTTCCTCTAATGAGTTGTAGGATAATTCCCCGTCATACGTTGCGAGGAATGGCACACAGATTGCTGCGACAATGATTAAGGCTAGAAACGGCCGTGCCAATGAAAATTTCCCAACCGCTCCCCAAAGCTTGCTTTCCCCATGATCAGCTGTTTTCTTGGAAGGCCAGAAAATTTTCCGTCCCAATACAGCCATGAAAAACGGAACAATCGTAAATAAAGCTATAAGCAGAATCGCAACACCAATCGCAACAGCCGCTGCGGACTGATAAAGAATAAATTGAGAGAATCCGATTGCAGCGAAACCAATCATGACGGCAACACCGCTAAAAAATACAGTACGTCCCGCATTGCGGTACGTTTCCACAATGGCTTCTGCAATACTTTCCTTTTGCGAAAGCTCCTCTTTAAATCGGCTTAAAAGTAAAATACAGTAATCTGTACCAATCCCAAATAAAACGGCCACTAAGAAAATTTGTGTGTAATTCGATAACGGAAAATCAAATTTGTCCACCAAAAATCCGACAATGGATTGTGATGCAAGATAAGTAAATCCAACCGTTAGTAATGGAATGATTGGAGCAACAACCGATCTAAACACTAGCAAAAGCACAATCAAGATAAAGGCGACCGTAATCCCTTCAGTCTTCTTTAATCCTTCTTGGGAGCTCGTCATTAAATCCTCATTGATAAGCCACTCACTAGTGTAATAATGTTCTACTTTAATATCTTTAAGTGTGCTATATAGAGCATCCCTCAGCTCTTTCGGTTCGCGGTCATCCCAGCTGATTGTAACGGATGCTAGAATTGATTTCCCGTCCTTTGATACGAGCTGGTCCTTTAAACTTTCCTCATCAAAGTGGGTAAGAATATCGGTAATACCAAGCTCCTTCTCATTATCCTTTAAAAGATTAATAGCCTTCTCAGCTTCGGTTATATCCTCTTTAGAAAGCTTTTTGTCATTTTGGAAAACGAGAGCCACACTCGTTTCATCTCCGCCGCCTTCCTGCTTGCGAACGTCATCCATAATTTTTCCTGCAAGAGAGGATGAATACTCATCCGGGACTGTAATTTGCCCTTTTTCTCGGACTAAATCGGCCATATTTGGCGCTGACATCAATAGGCCGGCAGCTATGGCAATCCAAGCAATCATCACAAGCCATTTATTTTTTATTATTCCATTCACGCTCTATTCCTCCACTTGTGGATTCTTACTGTCTTTCAAAATTTGGTTCAGCTTTTCATAGGTTTTAATAAATTGGATGATTTCCGCTTGATCAAATTGAGTAATAAAGGATTCAACAAGCTTATGAACGCGTTCCTCAGTTTGGTTGAACAGTTCATTTCCTTTATCTGTAAGCGTTAAGTAAACAACTCGTCGATCATTCTCATCTCGGGTACGCTGGATCAGACCCTTCTCCCAAAGACGCGTAATAATTGCTGTGATCGCACTTTTTTGCACATAAAATTGTTCGGCTAATTCAGATGACGTGCAGGACTCGTTGTTTCGAATATACCTTAATGTATAATGCTGATCATTCGTTAAATCACTGCCAATCTGTTCCTTCACTAACGACTCTGCCTTACGGTGAACGGAAAAAGATAACTCCACATACTTATCAATAAGCTTTTTAATTTCTATATCTGTCATTAAGATGAATACACCCTCTCTTCTTCATTTTAATTCTATAGTTTAATTGTTCAACTGTTTAACTATTAATGTAGTTAACTATAATGTCCTAATTTGGCATTGTCAAGCAGCGAGAATGTGGGCATATGTCCCTTGGAAATTGAAAAGATTGGTTACAATAAAATTCTGATGACCGCTGATGGCGGATATCTATTTGGACGGGCACCTCACGGGGGCCTGATGACTGCTTACGGCAATTTTCTGTACGGGCGGGCACCTAATGGGGAGATTGATGACCGTTGACGGCCAATTTATATGCAGACGGGCACCTATC
>NZ_JBALPC010000028.1:9098-55407 GCF_036965225.1 Bacillus sp. JJ1474
TGATGACCGTTGACGGCAATTTTCGATGCAGACGGGCACCTAACAAGGAGATTGATGACCATTGACGGCAATTTTCGGTGCAGACGGGCACCTATCAGGGTGATTGATGACCGTTGACGGCTAATTCCCATGCAGACGGGCATCTAACGGGGCGATTGATGACCGTGATGAGCTATTTTTTCTCGAGACGGGCTCAATATGATGATCTAATGACTACCAATAGCAAATATTAGATAAAAAACCTGTTTTCCTAACCTTACATTAATCTGCCATAAAAAGCAGTTGCATATTTCACTTTTGTATTACAAAGTTTACGCGCCTACCTAAGGTGAAATTTCCTATTTTTTACTTAAATCAAACTTCGTTAAAAATTGCTGAGTATTTTTCAAAAAACGTGTCCCGCTATTCCTTATTGACTAAATTGAAGGCACACTGTAAGATACATCTAAAAATTCAATCTAAATTAACTGATAATCTAGTAGAATGAATGATACATGATTGCGAGGAAAATTTATGAGTTCCAGTAATGCTTTATTAATAAATTCACGAAAAAAGGGGATCATCCTAGTCCTTATCGGGGCTCTCCTGTGGGGAGTTTCCGGTACCGTTGCCCAGTTTCTTTTTCAGCATCAAGGTTTTAGTCCCGAGTGGCTCGTAGTAACAAGGCTATTAATATCTGGAACTCTTTTACTAGGCATCGCATATAAAAAAGAGAAACATAGAATCTGGGCTATATGGAGGGTTAAGCATGATGCTTTCAGTATTATCCTCTTTGGAATCCTTGGAATGCTGGCTGTTCAGTACACATTTTTCGCGGCCATCCACCACGGAAATGCAGCGACCGCTACGGTTCTTCAATATTTAGCTCCAGTATTGATTATGTGCTATTCGGCCTTTCGTTCGAAACGAATGCCTACTCTAATGGAAGGTTTCGCGTTAATACTTGCCATTACCGGCACGTTTTTGCTTGTAACGAGAGGGAGTCTCCATACACTTTCTATATCTGGTCTAGCCCTTTTTTGGGGTCTGACCTCAGCTGTTGCTTTAGCCTATTATACGCTTCAGCCTCTTAAGCTTCTTGCTAATTGGGGATCCGCCATCGTGGTAGGCTGGGGAATGTTAATTGGCGGCATTTTCTTTAGCTTCATTCATCCTCCATGGGTTTTCGTGGGAGAGTGGTCTTTGCCGTCTATTTTTGGAGTTGTATTTATTGTAGCTTTTGGAACAATTATTGCGTTTTATTGCTATTTAGAAAGTTTAAAGTATATTAGTGCTTCAGATACGAGTTTACTTGCCTGTGCAGAGCCATTAACAGCCGCATTCTTAGCCATCGTTTGGCTTCATGTTACATTCGGCTATGCCGAATGGCTCGGAACTATTTGTATTTTGAGTACGATTGCGCTACTGTCGGTTAAAAAAGAAAAAAGACCTGTGCAGGTGATGGAGAATGTGAAATATAATGTTCATCAATAATAGTAAGGACCGACCATATTTGGGCGTTTTTTTTTGTTGGACAGCTTCCGCACTTCCTTCAAAAACCTGTCCAATAAACCCAACTTGTTGGACAGCTTCCGCACTTCCTTCAAAAACCTGTCCAATAAATCCAACTTGTTGGACAGCTTCAGCACTTTCTTCAAAAACCTGTCCAATAAACCAGACTTCTTGGATAGCTTCAGCACTTTCCCCAAAAACCCGTCCAATAAACCAGACTTCTTGGATAGCTTCAGCACTTTCCCCAAAAACCCGTCCAATAAACTAATTCCTAAGATAATGAAATCACAATACCTATCCATCGAACCTGTTGTTTCCTTTTATTTCTTTCGTATATACACAAACTGCCTTTTTGACGGTTACCCCTTTCTTTTCCACGGAGGATCGGCTCGATCGTGTAAAGTTCGGTTGAGTTTGTATATCCCCCAAGGAATAACCGATGTCATGGCGGCAAGGAGGATTGTAGGAATGGATGGAATTCTATCGATGATTACGTTCCACATTCTTGTATTCTCTCCTTTCTATTTTACTGTTTCAATGGAAGCACCGATTTGTCTTATCTTGAATTTGACCTGAACGTCAATTTTACTTTTTTCAAAGTAGTTCTTCCCTCTGTCCCAATCTTTTTCGAGCTTTGTCCAAGTTTGGTGATGCTCCTCTTTTAAATGACTTCCTAAACCAAGGACATCAGCCTTATACTCTTTTTGGACTTTTTCAATCGTTTGAAGAATAATTTGTTCGATTTCCTTGGATGTTTCTTCTTCAAACGTGGCTATTGTTGATGGGTTTGCTAATTTTTGATTTCCGAATGATTCACCAACATTCCCTTCTGCTTCTAATTCGATTATAAATTGAATTTGGTCTAAGTCTGAAACACTCGCTTTCATGTTACTTTTACCACTTTTAATTTCAACAGTTACAAACTGGTCATCCATCACAAGATCTATTGATGCACTTTTAACCTCGCCTATGATAAAGTTTAAACCCAATGTTTCTCTTTCATTTAAGGTTCCTATCATTTTTAGATCCTCTGAGTTAAAAACAGCTGCTCCAGAAATCCTTGCATCCTTTTCATTTACAAAAATTCTTGGAACGACAAAGCTCTTTCCTTTTAATAAATCGCTATGAATTTCGCCTATATTTGTAAATGGTAAAAACCTAGCTGATTTTTTAACATTTTCACTGATAGAATTAATAAACATAATAGGAAGTTTTTCGTTTTGTGCATTTATTTCCAACGCCCTTTTAGCCTCCCCTTCCGTAATTACTACCTTTGCCGCCCTCCGCATTTCATGATCACGAACAAAAATATCTAAGGCATCATAAAGATATCCCTTTTGGGTAAGCTCTTCGGAAAGCAGGATAACCTTTAGATGCTGCATATATGGAATGCGGCTTGTTTCAGAAGCCATTTGTCTTGTTATTTGAAAAATGGTTTTTCCTTCTGAAGTAAGATTAAGGTATGGTTTATCGCCAGACGCTCCATTGTTTGTTTGCTTGCCTCCACTTGAATTTCCTTGAATATTCCCGGGTACTACAAATTGATAGGTCAACCGATAATTTTCTTTTCGCTTACCTTCAATTTTTATATCACTCTCTTGATCATTAGCAGTATCAATAGCAGCACCAATTACAAAGCCCCTCTCTTCAATTTCAACCCTATCCCAACAGCCAGCCAATAATAATACAAGGACCGTAACCAACAGACTTTTTCCTATTTTACCCATCCGCTCTCACCCCGCGAATCGTAGCAATGACAAGTAAAACGAATGGGATGACTGTACTAAATATGATCCCCGCATAGCCAATCCATTCCCCAAAAGCAGAAATCTCAAGAAAGTTTTGCGGAGTCATGGCAATGATAAAAATCAATGGCGATATGATAAAAATTAGTATCATTCGATCTGCCTTTTTAAAAATAGAACTTAACGCTAATAGGGTAATATCTAAAGCCATGGCAGCTGTGCTAAACAGGGTCATTACCCAAATGGTGAAAAATATAGATTCAAATCTTTCAAAGAACCCTCCTGGTATTTCAACCACCTTTGCTAATTCTGCTGTTGGATATAACGTGTTAGCTGCCACTTCCACCCCAAACACACCAATGACGAATACAAATACGAGTAAATATAAAAACAGCGGGATGCTCATTCCAATCATAGCTGCCTTTTTTGTATTTTTTGGATTATTTATATAAGTGTTGTAAAATAAGAGAATTTCAAAGCCTAAGAATGAAAAAACTGTTTCCTTTGACCCTTTTAAAATGTCCTTCCAGCCTGTAATAAAAAATGGCTTTATATGTTTATAATCAAAAAAACCAATATTCATTATGATCAAAATAAGAACGATAAGTAATACTACAGGCATGAACATGAGATTCACACGGAGAAGAACTGCACTTGAATCTGAAACAGCATAGATAACAACTAATAAAAAGACAAAACAAATGACTTCAACAGGAGTCCGATCAAATAAGTATAATTTGGAAATGTCAGCAACTCCTCTCGTCTCATAACTAACAAAGAGCATCGTGAACATTGAAAATAATAAGGTCAGGATTGTTGCAACTGGTTTATTAATGATTAGAGACGTAAACTCATGGAAATTCTTCTTTGGAAATCTAGCGAGCAATGTGGCTAATACCCCTACAAAACAAATAGCAGTAACTCCCCCTAACACAATAGATATCCAACCATCTATTGAATTTGTGGCTTTTACAATTGTCCGAGGGAGGGTAAGGACGCCAAATCCAATGACCATATTTGCAACTGCCATCATAACTTCTTTTCTGCCAACTTCTCTGTCACCATATTCAAAGGATTTCATGATTGCTCATCCCCTTTATTTGCTCGAGTGTCATCCTCTGTCTGTAAATATTGCGGCCTTTTTGTCAACAGTGTAATAGGAGCACGAAAAACGATATCCTTCCAATCATCCTTAAATGTCGGCGAATACGGAGCAGAATATGGGATTCCAAAACTCGTTAATCTAGCGATATGAGTGCTAATCATAATATAAACAAGAACTATGCCGTAAAGTCCGAAGAATCCCGCTGCAAGCATTGTGCCGAATCTCAGTATCCTAAACGCAATACCCGCACTGTAGGATGGAATGGCAAAAGAAGAAATAGCTGTAACAGCAACAACCATGATCATAATGGGACTTACGATACCAGCTTGTACGGCTGCATCCAATTACTAAACCTCCGACAATTCCAATCGTTTGGCCAATTGGTTTTGGCAGCCGAACCCCTGCCTCTCGGAGCAGCTCCAATGTTGCTTCCATCATAAATGCCTCGATAATTGCCGGGAAAGGGACACCTTCTCTAGAAGCAGCAATTGAAAAAGCTAATTTTGAAGGGATCATCCCTTGATGGAATGACACCAAGGAAATATAGATAGCCGGTAAAAAAATCGCAAAAAAAGCGGCAAAAAATCTTAGTATTCTCAGCAATGACCCGATAAACCAACGTTCATAATAATCTTCTGGAGATTGAAAGAGTGACACTAAGGTCGTTGGGGCAATTAAAACAAAAGGGGTACCATCTAATAGGATCGCCACCTTCCCTTGTAAGAGGGCGCTTGTTGTCTTATCTGGTCTCTCAGTGTGAAGCACTTGTGGAAAAGGAGACAAAAAGCTATCCTCAATCCACTGCTCAATTGTTCCACTTTCAGGAGCATCATCAATATCGATTGCCTTTAGCCTTCTCTTCACTTCAGCCAGAATATCCGTATGAACAATCCCTTCAACATAGCATACGATCAGATCTTTTTTTGATCGCCTGCCAACCTTATAAGATTCGAAGCGAAGATTTGGATCCCGTATATGCCTGCGGATCAGCATTGTATTAGTCCGAATATTTTCGTTGAATCCTTCCCTTGGTCCTCTTACTAATGATTCAGTTGCTGGTTCTTCTATTGATCGTTTCTCCCATCCCTTGCTCCCAACAATCAATACTTTATTCGTGCCGTTAACTAGTAATGCTGTGTCCCCGGACAAGATAGCCAACATCACCTGATCAAATGTATCTGCAGTCTGAAGTCCATCATTAGATATAACCCCATTCTTCAGTTCTTTTAAAATATCTTCTCCAGATGTTGGAATGTCCTCTTTCACATTTGGAATGCCAAGTTGAATATTTTTAATAATTTGGTTATTTATGATGTCTTTATCTACTAATCCATCAATACAAACGATGGCACACCTATGTTCACTATTACCTAAAGTGAAAACTCTTTGTATGAGATCATCCGGTGAGTTTAATAACCTTTTAATGCTGTCAAGATTTGCCTGGAGATTTGAGTAAATCGTACTTGGAATATCTCCTTGCTTATGATCAGTAAGCTTCCTTTGACTTTTGAATGGTTTTTTAAATAATTGCCTAAACATGCCGATGTCCTCCATGGAAAACAAAAAGGGATATACTCCCTCGTTGTGGAAAGATAAACATATCTTCCCCAGGAAAAACAAGGATATGTGGAATTTCATACACTTAGTACTTTGGAAGGATAACAAAAGGACAGTCCATAGATTTGAACTGTCCTTTTTTACTATATTAAAATGTTCAAAGCCCTTCTTTACCTTTTTTCAACATGTAGGCATCGCCGAGGAATTATGTTTAATCATGCTTTGGTCGTAAGTGGCAAACGAAGATGACTATGAATGGATAAGTTCCCCATCCTGTTCGTATAAATTTTAGTCAAGGAATATTATATTAATAAATCGTGGTGTAAAGATGAATACTAAATTATTAAGTGCTCTTGCCGAGCCAAATCGATTAAGGATTGTTGAATCCTTAGAGACGGCCCGCTTTCCATGAAGAAATTGCAGACCGCTTCAGATTCACTAGCTATTGGCATCTAAACATTAAGTGGGCATTATAAATCAGGTGGGGTGGAATTTTATGCTGAAGCAAATCATTGAATCTATAAGCTCCATCCAGAACCCTTTAGGCATTTAACATTTAGTTAGAACAGTATCGTGAAATCTGGGAAGAAAATCTCAAAAGTTTGGAACCTCATCTAAAAGAACTGCAAAATAAAACACAATCATTGGAGGAATAAAATGTTTACAATAACCGAAATCACTCATACATTCAACGCTCCTCGTGAGCTTGTATTTAAAGCATTTACCGAATCAGAACATTTGCAGAACTGGTGGGCCCCAAAAGGATGGACTTTTGAGATTTCTAAGTTTGAGCTTCGCCAGGATGGTGTCTTTCATTACAGTCAGACATCTCCTGACGGTAACGTAATGTGGGTCAAATTTATTTATCATGAAATAAATGCTCCAGAGAAACTCGTTTATACTTCTTTCTTTTCTGATGAGATTGGTAACATCGTACGTGCTCCTTTTAACAACAACTGGCCTCTAAAAATTAGCAATACTTTTACATTTACTGAGTTTGAAGGAAAAACAATTCTTACGATGATTGGGACTCCTGTATCTCCAACTGAGGAAGAAATTAAAACTTACGAGGAGATGCAAGAAATAGTTCATGAGGGCTTTTCAGGAACCTTCGTTCAACTGGCTAATTACCTATCAAATATTTCAAGAAACTAAAATAGGTCGATATAGAACAAAGTGAAAAGTCCTCTATTCAATGATATGTTTATTTAACTGTTAATTTAAGAAAATCATTTCCTATATCACCTTATGATTTACCAGTTTATTATTTTGAGCTAACCGTTTCTGCCAAACAATTGTTACTAACATTGTCAAAACTAAGAAAAATAGACCCATAATGAATGGATAGATTATATTAACATCATATAACATTCCGGCCAGTGTTGGCCCGAGAACATTCCCGATACTCATGTAAGCATTATTCATTCCCATTGCGAAGCCTTGTTCATTCCCAGCCATTTTGGAGATAAGGGTATTTAGGACGGGACGAAGAACAGAAGTGGCAAGGAAGATTAAAAGAGTAATCCCAAAGAAAAGTGCATATGAAGACGCAAACAAAGAGAGAAGGAAACCAATTGCTGCTACTCCTAAAAAAATATTTAGGACAACACCTTCTCCATAAAGACTAACGATCCGATCAACTACGAAAAGCTGCACAATGACGCTTACAATACCCGTAGATGTTACCATCATCGCAATTTGCTGCGGAGTTGCACCAAATTGATTATCAACAAATAGACCAAGAACTGATTCGAATGCCATTAATCCAAAACTCATTACGAGCGTTATAATCAACGGAATAAAGTAAGGCATCTTCACAGATCGAATCATTTTTCTAGCCATGGATTCTTCATCTTCGGAAAAATCCTTTATTTCTGATGTTTTACTTTCCTTTAGGATATAGATGGAAAATAATACGGCAACAAGTGATACAAGTGCAGAAATCAAAAGTGGAACCTTTAATCCAAAATCCGCCAAAAAACCGCCTACGCCCGGGCCAATAACAATACCTAGTGACATTGAGGCTGATACTAAGCTATTTCCTTTTGCTCGTTGATCCAACGTAGTAATATCCGCTATATAAGCAAAAATAGCCGGTACGAGCAATGCTGCGCCAATGCCTCCAATGATTCGAGAAGTATATAGCCACCAAATAGAATCAAAACCATAAAATACAAACATTGAAAGCGTCAGCCCTATTAAACCATAAATAATCATCTTTCTGCGTCCGTATTGATCAGCCCATTTCCCTGCAATCGGAGAAAAGATTAATTGTGCTCCTGCAAATAGTGCAATCATTAAACCCGCGGCTGTACCACCTTGATTAATGGATTCTAAATACGCAGGCAAAATTGGGATAATAATCCCAAAACTTCCAATAGCAATGAACATATTTATCATCAATATCAATATTTTTTTCCGTTGTTCTGCATTCATGATTGTTACCCTCTCATTCTCTATTACATGTCAACCTAATAATTAACTTCACTTATTACCTGAGTTGATTCACCTTGGAAAGAACTTTTCTGCTATTCAAGACAAATAATAATTTTTACATTAATACTAGGCAATTGTCAATAATCCGATATCCTTTTTATGATCAGCCAAACTAGCTTGTTGTTCCAAATCGCTTAGCGTTTCTGGCTCGAGCACGTTCCGCTTCGATTTCACGATTGCGCGGGTCGGCACTCGTTTCAAGGGAGCAAAATAATTCCCTAGAAATTCTTGCTACCTCATTAACCGCACGATTAAACGCTTCATCGTTCACCTTTGACGGTTTGTTAAAGCCTGTTATCTTTCTTACGTACTGAAGAGCTGCTGCGTAAATTTCTTCTTCGGTAGCTGGGGGATCAAAATTAAATAAGGTTTTAATATTTCTGCACATAAGTTTCTCCTCTTTCTTTCATTAATAACTACTTCCCATTCTACAAATGGCGATGAATATCCTTTTATTCTCAAAATGCATTATTTAGAAAGGAACTGATCCGAGTAGTAATTCGTTCCGCAAATGGGGGCTTTGAAATGCAGCTAAAATAGCAAAAACGCCCAGATCATGTGCTCGGAGCGTTGATTTATTCAATACTTCACTATTACTTTGCAAAAGTTTAACGGACTCCCATTCCGCTATTTACTTAAAATCCCCCAACTTCCAAATGTGAACGAACACCAGTGCCGTTAATCGATGAAAATCATACAAAATTAACACTTTTGAACCTTATTAACGGAACCTTAGTCCGATAAGACTATGAAATAAAGGTGATTTTGTGAAATAGCGGAACCACAGTCCAAAATTTTCCTCAACCTGAACAATTCGATGAATTTACTACTTCTATTTCCATATTAAATTTAAGGTTAGATTCTACCTTGTCTGGGACCAGACACCACATGACAAAACTAAGCAAAGGCGGAACTTCTACTCCTGCTCTCGATTCGCCGTCTGATCCATAGCATCATCGGCACCTTCGCCCGCCTTGTTGCCTAGTGCACCGCCAGCAATAGCGCCCGCAACTGTGCCAAGCGGACCTAACACAGAACCCACTGCAGCACCAGCAGCAGCACCGGCTCCCGTTCCAAGTGCCTCACCAGCATCGATGTCATTACGATTTCGCTTTTCGTCTGCCAATTATTTCACCTCCATGTTTGGGAAGTGCTATTGCTTTCACAATTAAACACATCCCTCAAATGTATTTTGCACTTCAATTTGTACTATTAATTAAAAATCATCTAATTAACTTCTGGTAAGTTTAGTCACTAAACTTTTCGCATTGATTTGAGCCAAAGTGTACTTGTTAAATTGAAAGAACGCTTCAAATTTGAAGCGTTCTTTCTATCTTCATTTATTCCTTTGCTAACATTCCTTGTGCCGGAGCTTTCATATTGTAAATTGGCAAAATGACGAGAAGGCCAATAACAAATAGAACAGCTGCAAACTCGAACATCGTAACAATCGATGTCATTTCTTTTAGGATACCTGCCAAACTCATTGTTATTACCATAGCCCCACTGAAAAGCGGACTTAATGTTCCATTAACTCTTCCAATGAATTCAGATTGGGTATTTTGAAGGATTAGCGTATTAATCCCAATTTGGATGCATGGAAAGAATAAACCGTTCACAAATTCTGCTCCAAGCGTAAGCGGTAAATTAGTAGAGAAACCAATCACACTCATCCCTACAGCATTTGCTAGCATACCAATGACCAATAGTTTTTGCGGCGGAACAGACTTTGAGAACATAACTGAGATCGCTCCACCTACTATCATCCCGATTCCGTTTGCCATTAATAGCCATTGTAAGCTTTCTTTTGCTAATTCCAATCGTTCTGTCACGAGAAAAATGGATAAAGGGTGGATCAACCCAATCGCAAGCCCTGCAGCCATAAAACAAAGTCCAAGAAGCTTCAATTCCTTTTTGGCAAGAACATAACGAATTCCGCTTTTCATTTCTTCCATTAAAGTCGATTCTTTCTTTTCGCTTTCCATCGAATGGTCAGCTGGAATAAAGGCTAGCATGACTGCGGAAAGGAGGAACGCAACGCCAGTAATGGCAATGGACACATCTATTCCAAATTGCTGGAATACAAACGTTCCAAGCACAGGTCCAAAGACCATGAAAACGGCAAAAATCGTTTGGTAGATGGACATGGCCGATTGGATCAATTTTTCATCCAAGTGCATTTTAAATAATTTCATTCCTGACGGCTGGGAAAATTGCGATAAAATGGCTGAAATTAATGTAGCGAAGAAAATGATTTTCCAGGAGCCGATCACTAGAGTGATTAATACGGCAAATACGGAAACCGCACTTAATATATCACACCAAATCATCGTTCTCTTTGGCCGCCAGCGATCGGCGAATGTCCCGCCAATAAAGGAGAAAATAAAGATTGGAGCAAACTCGGCAACAGATATCATCGAAACGGCAAAGGCATCTCCATTTGTTTTTTCCATGACGAATAGAAGAACAGCAAAATTTCGAACCCAAATTCCGATTTGAAGGAATAAGGATGATAGAAAAATAGCCTGAACAAAACGGTTTTTAAATAATTGTGACATAACATTCCTCATTTCTAGTAGTGAGAGGTAGGATAGGAGGAAAAAGGCGAAAGCACCGATTTCTTGTTTGAAACCCCTTTTCAATAATTACTTAAAGACGCAAAAGACTCCCATCCGCCATGTTTGGATAGGAGTTCATCTAAAACCATAGAAAAAGACATAGTACGGCTGTACTACTGCAACGATCATCTTTTTTCTATAAAAGTATAGACTAATCCCATTCAAATATGACTTCGCAATTTACGAATGTACGTTTGAAAACAGGATTAGTAGATCATCGCCCTATGGTCACCCTCTCGTGTAATGTGTTAATATCGTACACAATTTCATTCTAGGTTTCAAGCACTTATTTAATTTTTTTACAAAAAAAGGGTAAATTATTTACAAAAGACAGTTCTTGACATGAAACCAAATGGTTTTATATAATTCAAAAAGAGAAACCAAATGGTTTTATATTAACTAGAAAGAAGGATTATGACTATGCAAACTAAAGTAGCGGATATTAAGAAGACTATTGTATTTGAAGCGCCCATTCAAAAAGTATGGGAAGCCGTATCAACAGCAGAAGGCATTGCATCTTGGTTCATGCCAAATGACTTCCAGCTAGAGGTAGGCCATGAATTTCATATACAATCTCCATTCGGGCCATCTCCGTGTAAAGTATTGGAAATTAATGCTCCGAATCATTTATCTTTTTCTTGGGATACAGATGGCTGGTTTGTTTCTTTCGATTTAAAGGATTTAGGAGATAAAACTGAATTTACAATGGTTCATGGCGGCTGGAAACAAACAGATGAAATTGTACCTAAAGCCGGAAGAAGTGCAGCCGAAATCCGCGATACAATGAACGGCGGCTGGGAGGCGCTTGTTAAACAAAAACTACGCAAAGTTGTGGAAGGGTAATGTCAGCTTTACAAAAGTATGATGTTTTCCAGGCGATTGCCGATCCAACTCGCAGAGAAGTGCTTAAGTTATTGGCAGAAAAAGAACGGCCCATTTCAGAAATTACTGCCCATTTCTCCATGAGCCGAACGGCAATTGCAAAGCATCTACACGTGTTGTCAGAAGCAGAACTTGTAAGCGGGCAAAAAGTAGGTCGAGAAAAGCGCTATAGTCTGCAGCCCGAATCGTTCACAGAATTAAAACAATGGCTCGCCTACTTCGATCAGTTCTGGGATAATAAGCTATCGATGCTAAAATATCTCGTTGAAGGTCAAGAGAATGAGCGCGGGCACGATTGAGGCAAAAAACCCGATTCTTTTAAAACAGAATCGGGTTTATGCATGATTATTCAATCTATTTTTTCAAAGGGAAATGACAGGCTGCAAAATGTCCATCGAGATGTTCCATTAGTTCAGGTTCCTTTTGCTTGCAAAGATCTGTTGCATACGGACACCTAGTATGAAAAGTACAGCCGCTTGGCGGATTTGCAGGGCTTGGCAAATCTCCTGTTAGCCTAATTTGCTTCTTCTGAAACTCTGGATTTGGTCTTGGTATAGCAGACAGCAGAGCCTCGGTATACGGGTGTGAAGTATTTTCAAATAAGGAATCACGGCTTGCAATTTCAACAATTTTCCCTAGATACATAACTGCAATTCGATCACTAATATGTTTTACAGCTGGTAAACCATGTGCAATAAATATATATGTTAGGTTGTATTTCTTCTGTAAATCCTTTAAAAGATTTAAGATTTGAGATTGGATTGAAACATCAAGTGCAGAAACTGGCTCATCACAAACGATCAATTTAGGATTTAATGCCAAAGCACGGGCAATTCCAATCCGCTGTCTTTGACCTCCACTAAACTCATGTGGGTACCTATTATAATGATGTTCGCCAAGACCAACGACCTCAAGTAATTCTATCACCTTTTGCTTAATCTCTTGACTTGAAGAATAAACCTTATGAACCTTTAATGGTTCACCTATTAACTGCCCAACAGTCATCCTTGGATTGAGGGATGAAAATGGATCTTGAAAAATAATCTGAAGATCGCGGCGAATTTTTCTAATTTGTTCTTTATTCAGGTCATTTAAGTTCTGATTATTAAACCAAATTTCGCCTTCAGTAGGTTCTAAAAGTTTCATAATCATTTGTCCTGTTGTAGATTTTCCACAACCAGACTCTCCTACAATACCAAGTGTTTCACCTTGTTTCACAAAGAAGTTAAGGCCATCAACAGCACGGACTGTTGTTTTTTCACTTGAAAAGAATCCTTTGCTTGAGATGAAATGTTTTTTCAGCCCTTTGACTTCAAGAAGTATTTTCTCTTCAGTATTTACCGACATGCCATAACCTCCTTACGTATTAAAACAGCGTTTTTTATGAACTTCGTTTATTTGTTCCAATTTTGGCTTACTTAATTTACATTGTTCTGTTGCTAATGGGCAACGAGGATGGAAAGCACATCCTGTAGGCATTTGAAGAGGATTAGGTACAGAACCGGTAATCGAATCTAAATATTCCTGCTGGACTTCAAGCTTTGGAATGGAGTTAATTAAGCCTTCTGTATATGGATGCTTCGGATTTGCAAAGATTTCTTTAACTGGCGCTTCTTCCACTACTTCCCCTGCATACATAACAACTACTTTATCAGCCATTTCAGCTACCACACCTAGATCATGAGTAATCAGAATCATACCTGTATTTGACTCTTCTTTTAATTCCTTCATTAAATCTAAAATTTGTGCCTGAATCGTCACATCTAGTGCAGTAGTTGGCTCATCAGCAATCAATAATTTCGGATTACAAGAAAGTGCCATGGCAATCATTACCCTTTGCCTCATTCCACCTGAAAGCTGATGAGGGAAATTATTGACTACTTTTTCCGCATTTGGAATCCCAACTCGGTTTAGCATGTCAATGCTTTTTTCCTTTGCTTCATTTTTAGAAAGATTTTGGTGGACTCGAAATACTTCGCTCATCTGATTTCCAATTGTAAAGACTGGATTCAATGAAGTCATCGGCTCTTGGAAGATCATAGCAATTTCATTTCCGCGAATTTTCCGTAGCTGCTTTTTATTTATAGTTGTTAAATCCTTATCTTCAAAACCAATTTTACCGCCTGTAATCTTGCCTGGAGAAGAAATCAACCCTAGAATCGATAATGATGTTACACTTTTTCCACAGCCAGATTCACCAACGACAGCCACGGTTTCTCCTTTATCTACCGAGAATGTTACGTTATTTACTGAATTAACTATGCCGCCTTCAGTTTTGAATTGTACTTGTAGTTCTTGAATGTCTAATAGTTTAGTTGTCACAAAACCACCCTACCCCTTCTTCGCTTTCAAACGAGGATCAAGTGTGTCTCGCAGCCAGTCACCTAGGAAAATGATTCCCAGGACCGTAATTGTAATGGCTATGCCTGGGAATGTTGCGATCCACCAGCTTGTAGCTAAATATTCTCTTCCGTCACTTAACATTAGTCCCCATGAAACATCAGGAGGCTGTATGCCTAATCCTAAAAAGCTTAATGAGGCTTCCAAAATGATTGTAGAGGCGACATTTAGAGTAGCAATGACAATAAAGGATGAAATAATATTTGGCAAAATATAAGTCGCTATGATTCGGCTATCCTTTGCTCCGATTGCCTTAGCTGAACGAACAAAGTCCCTTGCCTTAATGCTTAATGTTTCACTTCGTACCATTCTTGCATAAGTGACCCAAGTAATTCCGCCTAATACAAGAATTAATGTTGGTAGACTTGGACCCAAAATCGCTAAAACAATTAACATAAATAGAATATTCGGGATTGCCAAAAAGGAATCTACTAATCTCATGATGATTGTATCTACAATTCCACCGTAATAACCAGATATTAACCCCATTACCATTCCGATCAAGCCCGCTAATAAAACGGCTGAAAATCCTACTAATAATGAAACCCTTGATCCATAGAGAATTCTGCTCAAAATATCTCTGCCAAGGTTATCTGTCCCCAAAAGATGGCCAGCGACAGCGCCATCCATCCAAAAAGGGGGTTTCAGCCTGTTTGCTACATTTGTGACCGCAGGATCAAATGGTGCAAGGAGAGGTGCAAAAATTGCTCCTATTACAACTAGAATCACAATTAGTAATCCTACTGTTCCTGTTTTACTTTTTAACAATTGGGATAAAAACTTTGAAAATCTTCCTACTTCTTTAGTTTTACTTAGATTTGAAGCGTTTATTTTTTCCATATGAGTTGGTAAAGACATGAAATCCCCCCTATACTTTAATCATATTTAATTCTTGGATCTAGAAAACGATAAGCTAAATCGGCTAATAAATTACTGAAAATAACAAACAATGCAATGATAAATGTTGCTGCTTGAACTACTGCCATGTCACGGGCATTCACTGATTGTATTAAAAGCTGACCCATTCCCGGCCACGCAAATACAGTCTCAGTAATAAGTGTTCCTCCAATTAAAGTTGAAGTTTGCAAGGCCATAATCGTAATAACAGGAATTAAGGCATTACGCAGCCCATGCTTATTAATAACGATTGCTTCAACCAAGCCCTTTGCTCTAGCCGTTCGAATATAGTCTTGTCCCAAGATATCAAGCATGCTTGAACGAATTAATCTGGTCATCTGTGCTGCTATTCCAGCTCCTAAAGTTATAGCTGGCAAAACAAGATGAGCCATCGTTCCTCTTCCTGACACTGGGAACATGCCTAAAGTAACTGAGAATAATAAAATAAGCATGATTCCTAACCAGAAGTTAGGCATTGCTTTTCCAAGCACAGAGCCACCTGTAATAAATAAATCCAAGAAAGAATTTCTTCTTGTTGCAGATAAAATTCCTAACGGGACAGAAATAATGATCGCTACTACCATAGAGGCAGTTGCCAATTCTAATGTCGCAGGCAAACGATCCAGAATGATAGGAAGTGCTGCCTCTTGATATTTAAATGAATTTCCAAAATCCCCTTGAACAAGATTACTTATAAAAACTCCATATTGCACAAGGAGAGGTTTGTCTAAGCCTAGTGCACGGGTTAATTCTTCGCGTTCTTCTTCTGTAGCATCCATTGGTAATGCTAATGTAACAGGATCACCCGTTACATTAACGAGTATAAAAACAATTAATGTAATTAAAAACAGAACAGGTATGATCTGTAATATTTGTTTGAATAGAAATTTCTTCATCCTTTCACCTCATTGTAAATGGTAAATATCGTATTGCCTGTAGACGGCGTTTTAGTAAAAGGTCTAATATATGTGGCGCATTCTTCAGATGTAAGTCCCTGACTATAACAATTTGTTTAAATTAGTCACTCACTGAATGTAGTTTGAGGTTACTTTATTAATATTGATAAGGGAAAAGGTCCCATTAACGAGACCTTTTCACTAGACAAGTTTATTATTTGACTACTTCAACATCATCTACAACATACCATTCATCAATGTGTGTCTCATATGTTAGCTTGTCACTCATTCCAAGGAATTGGTCTAGTGTGTATAAATAAACACGAGGGCGTTCTTCTGCCACGATTTCTTGAACTTGTTTATATTGCTCAGCACGTGCCTCTTCATTCATATTATACATCGCTTCATCTAAAAGCTTTTCAATCTCAGGGTTCTTATAGTCCGTTTCACCTGCAGTAATGGCAGGGTGAACTTGTCCTAAAGGATTGGAAGCATCACCTAAAGAATTTGCAAAGCCAACCATGTACACTTCTTTAAACGTTTTTCCACTCACGTTTTCTAAAAACTTACTCCATTCTAATGGTTCAAGAGTTACGTTGACGCCCACTTCCGCTAACATCGCTTGGATTAATTCAGCGGATTCCTTATCCTTTAAATAACGTCCATTTGAAACACTTAATGTAAGATCAAGCCCTTTTTCATACCCTGCTTCTTTTAATAATTTCTTCGCTTTTTCAGGATCAAATAAACTTTTCCCATATAAATCTTCATTCCCGCCAAATGAATATGGAGTTACTCCCGTTCTCGTCGGTGTTCCTGCTCCTCCATAAATTGTGTCAATGATCAATTGTTTATCGATGGCTAAATCAATGGCTTCCCTTACTCGAGGATCAGCTGTTGCATTTCCATCAGTTAAGCGGAGAACCAGCTGCATGATACGATGTGTTGGTCCTGATACCATTTGTGTGCCTTCATTATTTTTTACTCGCTCCCAATCACTTGGAGGGATATTTACCGCCATATCTACACCACCCGTTAGAAGCTCCGCTACACGGGTAGAATCTTCAGGGATAATACGGAAAACAACTTTTTCCCATTTCGGATCATATTTATGATACTCAGCAAATTTTTCAAGCACGATACGATCATCTTTTTTCCATTCAACAAATTTATACGGTCCTGCACCTACTGGATTTTTCAAGAAATGCTCCCAGCCGTTTTCTTCGATATATTTTGCAGGCAAGATCCCAGATCCTTGTCTGGATACACGATTAAGCAATACTGGGTCTGGCCCATTTGTAATAACTTGAAACGTATGATCATCAATTACTTTTACTTCTTTAATTTGTTTAAAATATTTATTTTCTAATAATGATGTATCAGTTGCAGCGCGCTCTAATGAAAATTTCACATCATTAGAAGTCACCGGGTCACCATTGTGGAATTTTGCCTTTGGATTTAAGGTGAACTCCCAAGTTAATTCGTCAATATTTTTCCAAGAGTCAGCTAAATCAGGAACAAATTCACCATCACGATTCTTCTCAATTAAGGAATCAAACATATTCACATGGATAGCTTGTGTTTGTGTTGCTTGGTGGTTATGAACATCAAAACTCGCCACATCAGCACTAACTGCGATGGTTAAATCCTTATCACTATTTTCAGTACCCTTACTTCCTTTTGAGCCATTGGCAGTTGAGGCATTATCACCATTACTGCAGCCCGCAATAATAACCATTAAAACCATTAAAACTATAAAACTAGCATTTCTAAGCTTTTTCATGATTGTCCTCCATTATGTTGTTTTGTTTCATTATTAAGAAAATTTAGAGCCAACTGAACTAATGCAGCAGATCCTAGCGGCAATATTTCATCATTAATATCAAATAGCGGATGATGGAGCGGATAGCTTCCATCCTTACTCGCTCCCAATCGGAAAAATACGCCTGGTATATGTTTTGTATAATAGGAAAAATCTTCTCCGCCCATCGATGGTTTAATATAATTAAAGTTTGAATCACCAACTAATTCCTTAGCGGTTTGATCAAGCAAATCAACCATTTGGTCATCATTGATTACACTTGGGTAACCCATGTCGTAATTAAATTCATAATTTGCACCAAAGGCTTCTGTTACACCTTTAATAATACTTTCCATTTTATTCGGCATCGCTTCCCTTACTTCGGGGTTTAAAGTTCTGACAGTTCCAATAAAAGTAACCTCTGGAGCTATAATATTGTAAGCACTGCCGCCCTCAATTTTCCCAATGGTTAATACCGCAGGATCTAACGGATCAATTTGTCTGCTTACAACATGCTGCAATGCTGAAATTACTTCACTTGCTACAGTAATAGAGTCAACAGTTTGATGTGGTCTAGCAGCATGACCGCCTACTCCAATTATTTTTACCTCAAACGTATCAGCTGCAGCCATTGCCTGATTCCGAACTACAGCTAGAGTTCCAGATGGCAGCATAGGATCTATATGTAACCCTGCAATTCTATTAACTGTCGGATTAGATAACACCCCATCCTCAATCATTGCCGGAGCTCCGCCTAATCCCTCTTCAGCAGGTTGGAAAATAAATTTAATGTTCCCCTTCTCTGGTCCTCCCATTTCAGCCAAAACTTTCGCGGCTCCCATAAGCATACTCGTGTGAGCATCATGACCACAGGCATGAGCCTTTCCCGGAACCTTTGAACGATAATCGACTGTTTTCCGATCTTCCATCGGTAAAGCATCCATATCTGCTCTTAATGCAATCGTAGGGCCTTCGCTTTTCCCTTTTATCAATCCAACAACACCAGTTTTTCCGATATTTCTTGTTGTTTCGATTCCTAAAGACTCTAAATGTTCGGCAACAATTTTTGATGTTCTAACTTCTTCAAAACCCAATTCTGGATGCTGGTGAAAATCGCGTCTCCATGTTATTAACTGATTTTTAAGCTCATAGGCTTTTTCAAGAATTTCTGATTTCATTGAAGTTCCCATAGCCAAAATTACCCCCTACTTACTTTTTAATATAATTTTATAAATATATTAAAATTTTTTCTCTTTATTAAAATTGTCTGTCTTTTTAATAGTATTACTATAATACGTTAATGCGTTAATAGTCAAACAATTTTTTTAATATAATTATTCCGACTTATTAAGATAGTCTAATGAGACCATTGCTAATGTCTTCGCAGCAACAAGCATAGCTCTTTCATCAATATCAAACTTAGGATGGTGATGCGGAAAGTTAGCACTAATATCCGCCTTCCCTGCACATGTATAGAAAAATGAACCAGGCACATGCTTTAAGTAGTAAGAAAAGTCCTCTCCACCCATGATTGGTGTAATCTCAAACACATTTTCAGGCGCAATCACTTTATTTGCTGCTTCTACAACAAGATTTGTTTCATTCGGATGATTCCATAGTGATGGGTAGCCACGGGTATATGTATATTCACACGATCCACCTGCCGACATACAAATCCCTTTAGCAATATTTCCAATCTCTTCTTCAATTTTAGTTCGTACTGTTTCATCAAAAGTTCTAACGGTTCCCTCAATAACTGCCCTATCTGAAATGACATTAAAGGCATTTCCCGCATGAAATGACCCTACCGTTACAACTGCAGTGTCTAGTGGATTCAACTTGCGGCTTACAATATTTTGTAGATTAGCAACAATCTGGCTACCTAGTACTATTGCATCTACCGTTTCGTGCGGATATGCACCATGCCCGCCTTTTCCGATCACGTTAATGCTGAATTTATCAGGAGCTGCCATCATATATCCAGATCGATAGCCAATTTTTCCATTCGGAATCGTTGACCTAACATGCGTACCAAAAATCGCATCAACGTTTTCAAGGCAGCCGTCTTCAATCATGGCAATTGCCCCTCCTGGAAGTACCTCTTCTGCATGCTGATGAATAAATACAATATTTCCTGCAATTTCTTCTTTCACACTAGTTAATGCTCTTGCCAAGACAAGCAGGCTCGCAGTATGCGCATCATGTCCACACGCATGCATGACTCCTTCAACTTTTGATTTATATTCAACTTGTTTCTCATCTTGTATGGGCAGGGCATCAAAGTCTGCTCTTAAAGCAACTGTTTTTCCCGGCTTTCCGCCTCTTAATGTTGAAACTACACCTCTCCCTCCAACCCCTGTCTTAACTTCTAATCCTAGTTCTTTATGAAACTCGGCAATCTTATTAGGGGTTCTTACCTCTTTAAATGAAAGTTCTGGATGCATATGAAAATCTCGGCGAATTTGTACCATTAAAGGATAGTCACTTTCAAGAATACGGAATATTTCGTTTTTCATAAAAACCTCCTTAAAACATTGATAAACTTTTCACATTCAGAAAGTAAAAATAAAAAATGCTCCTTAATTAGCAAGCATTCTTTAGAAACATGACCATTAATTACTTTTTTATTATTATTTGAATATAAAGATATCACTTTTATCACATTGACGCAATAAAGTTTTGTTATTTTTCTAAAAAGTTATTTTTAAATAATTAACAAAAAAGTCTGACAATGAATCCATTCTCTTTACTTTATCCCCGTATAAATGTAGATAGCATCCCTTAAAAACTCAGCTGTGCCTGGCTGCTCCTTATCGTAATATGCCGTAAATCTCTCATCATCCACATACATTTGGGCAAGACCCGCATGCGCTTCCTTACTGTATTCTTTCCAATAATAGCATAGCCATTGTTTATGCAAATCTGCTGCTTTTTGGGCTAGGTCACCTGCTGGATCTCCTATTGCGAACGCTGCTGCTAAAGTAGCGGTAACCTCATTTGCCAGATTTGTGACCTTTTCATAGTCCTCTTCTGTCATATTCATGAGCTTTGCATTAGATTGATCGATTGTATCATTGCCATACTTTTCTCGCATTTCCTTCCCATATTTCTTCTCGTTATCCTCAATCATTTTCTTCTTAAATCCACTAAATTTTTCTTTATCCGTCATTTGAATTCTCCCTTCTGTTTGTTCAATGGTTTTCTCCACATTAGTAATTAAGGCATCTAGCTGTTTTCTTTTTTCCAGGAGTTTTTCGCGATGCTCTCTTAGTGCATGGGCCCCATCAAAGGCTGGTGATGTTATGATGTTTTTTATATCGTCCAAACTCACATCTAATTCCCTGTAAAAAAGTATCTGCTGCAATCTATCAACCTCTGACTTCCCGTAAATCCGATATCCTGATGAATTCATTCTTGCCGGCTTTAGAATGCCAATTTCATCATAATATCGTAATGTCCGGGTACTGACCCCAGCTAATTTTGCCAATCCCTGCACCGTATATTCCATTCGCAAAACCTCCTCTTAAATTAAATTTACACCTTGACGCAACGTTAAGGTCAATAGCTTTTTTCAAAAAGAAAAACCCTTACCGAATATCGAGGTAATGGGCCCATTCAAACACCTATTTATAAGCTTTTACATGTAATAATGTTTCCAAGTCAACAATTTCAAATCCCTGTTCCAGCAATGCTTCAATTATATATGGAAGAGCTCTTTGAGTCTCCGTCTTATCAGAATCAGAGTGCATGAGAATAATATCGCCATTTCGAACATTTTCCACCACATTGTTTGTAATGTTTTCGGCTTCCTTTTGTGACCAATCCAGCGTATCAATGGACCAAAGTATAATCGAATAGCCTTTTTCTTGCGCAACAGCAGCAACTTGGTCATTCGTTTCCCCATATGGTGACCGGAGAATTGCCGGCTCTTTGCCTATTACCGACTTTATCGCTTCTCCTGCTTTATCCATTTCCATTCGAATCTCTTCAATATTCAGCCGAGTTAAGTCTAAATGATTATAGCTATGGCTTAAGATCAAGTTTCCTTTCTCAAAAGCATCCTTTACCACATCTGGGTGCTTCACAACTTCTTTCCCTAAAAAGAAGAAGCTGCCTGGTACCTGATATTCATCTAATATATCAATAATGGCTGGAGTGACAGTTTCATCAGGCCCATCATCGAAGGTTAACGCAACCATTTTTCTATTGGGACCATTTATATAGACATTTTTCTGCTCGTGCGAAAAAAGGACGATTTGCTCTCGCCAATTTTTCATTTTTCTCCAAGCTGCAGCCGTCAATTGATTCGATGCCCCTTTAATATCGAGAGAATACTCATTATCTGCTTGACTTTTTACCATAGCTCTTTGCGGATTAAAAACAGATATGTGATTGACTCCAGTTTTATTTTTCGGAATCACAAATTTTAATTCAATGTTTTCTTTTAAAATGTAAACATAAATTTTCTCATTACTAAGCTCTCTTATATCCGATGGCTCACCAAATGCTTCTTCCAAATGTTCAAGTGTAACTTCATTTAAATTCTTCCTATAGGAACGGACATCAAAGATTTCATCCTGCATATTAAACCCTAGTACGACATTTTTATTATGATAGGAAGCATAGGAACCGTAGCCTGCTTTGTCTACTTTGTCGGGTTCTCCCCATTGGGCTTTAACCTGCTCTATATTGCTATTCAATACATTAAATGGACTATCAATGATCATCCCAGTTTGAGCCTTTTCCAGCACTTCATCCAAATTTATTGCGGAAGGCTTTACCTCTTTTGGTTGTAAGGCATTCTCTTTTTGATGGATATTTTCAGGTGGGGGGTTCTTTACAAAATTACAAGCGGATATGACAAAGAGCAAAGATAAATATACTGTGAGCTTTATGATATTCTGCATCGTCATAGAACATACCCCCTGGATCTATTAATGCCTTATAAAGTGAAACTTCAATCAGTGGGGGTTTACCTTCATCCCCCACTGATTGTTAGTTGAACCAATCGGGCCTTTACGGGCTGTTGATCCCCCACTGAGTAATTTTTTGTTTTACTCAACTTCTTGAAGTGGGTGTCTTACAGCCCGTTAATCTGCGATAAATAGTCTATTTATACAGAACCGCTGGGCCAATTGCAACATTTTATCTTTTATTTATATACCCCATTTTTCACAATTTCTAGGTAATCATTTAACTCCTGAGCAAGGGGATCTGGCTCTGTGAAAAAGTCATAAAGCTTATTTTTATAGAGTGCTTGATATTTATTTCCTAATTGATCACCAATAAACATCGTCATATTAATAACTGTATCAACAGAAATTCCTTCTCTTAGCTTATCTATATGAATAAGCTCTTTAAGATAAATATGCTCCAGCATGAATTCCTTTTGATAAGTTTCAAAATGTTTATTAAGAATGTCCTGCATTTCCTTACTCATTGCAACAGGGGGATTTAATAAGGCATCAGTGATAAGCAGCGTTTCCTGCATAAAGGGCGCAATGATTTCATGCTTCAATAGAAAAATTTCTTTTACCCTTTCAAAAAAGTCATCTGATTTCACCTTTCTTAGTGCTTCCATTGTTATTTCGGTAAGGAGATCGACACAATAACTTACCAGATAAATATATAAATTTTTCTTGCTTTTAAAATAATGAAAAAGAATCCCCTTTGAAATGCCTGCTCTGCTCGTAATCGTATCGGTAGACGCTTTTTCAAAGCCATTTTTTACAAATTCCTCAATCGCCACTTTTAAAATTAGATCCTTTTTCTCCTGTGGCTGCTTTTCAAAAACTGAATACAAGAATGAGCACCTACTTTTTTAGACTGAAATATCCTTCTTTTTATATATCATAAATGAGACGATGATACTAATAAGGATAATTGCTCCCATTAGTAGCAAGAAAATTGATTCAATAATATGTTCATTAATTATATTAGCTGCGTCAACATATTTAAACGGGCTGAAATATTTAAGGATATCCAAATCCTCGGATAAACCTGACATGATATTGATAAAGTAAGAAACAATCACAACCGCTAGTGATATCGATAGGACGTTCCTTGTTTTTCTCAAAATCGAAGAGAACATAAAGGCTAGCGCAGCAAAAGTTACATGCAATAACAGAGTTGATATGGTCAGCAATGCAAAAGTGCTCCACGGGATCGCTTCTTCTTTAGCAAACTGAAAGCCAATGATACTCGATATCGTGGATACGATGTTTAAGATTACTATATTGACAATCACAGCCATAAGCTTCTCCGCTACAATTTGGCTTCTTGACACAGGCTTAGATAGTAAAAATTCAATCGTTTTTTCATTTTCTTCTTTGGCAAGAATGTTTGAGGCGAGCATTGCTGCATAAATACTTCCTAAAAGAGTCGTCATCATGTAGACCTCAATGCCGTAAAAACCAATTAATGTTCCCAGATTAAGCCGGTCCATCCCAAACATTTGCTTCATGGATTCTGGATAGGCATCAAACAAAGCCTGAATTGACTTCTGCCCCTCGGCAAACTGAGGAAAAATGCTCAATAGCCAGATAATTAATCCCGCAAGCACCAAGCTCCAAATGATGAGTGACTTTTGCCCGCGTCTAAACTCCCTTTTAAAAATCATTGATCTCCCTCCCTCTATTCATAATAGTGCATGAATACTTCTTCAAGAGTCGGCTCTTCTATAAGCACATCTTGAACAGGTAAATCAATAAGATGCTGAAGAAGTGCTTTAATCTCCCCGCTATAAAGCAGAGTTACTTCTTTTCCATTTACTTCTCGTTTTAATATCCCATCCACTGTAAAAGAAAACTGTTCAGACTGTTCAAATGTAATCGTAATATTTTTCACTTTATTTTTCGTCAGATGTTCAATCGTTTCAACTGCCACGAGCTTACCTTCTTTAATAATCGCCACTCGATCACACATTTTCTGAACTTCACTTAAAATATGGGAGGAGAAAAAGATGGTCGCCCCCTTATCCCTCTCTTCTGCAAGGAGCTCGAAAAAGTGATTCTGAATTAAAGGATCAAGCCCGCTCGTTGGTTCATCTAAAATGATCAGCTTTGGTTCATGAAGCAAGGCTTGCACTATTCCTACTTTTTTGCGATTTCCAAAAGAGAGGTCTTCAATTTTCCGATTGATATCAAGATCAAGTCTAGCAGCCAAATCCTTCATTCTGGTGCTGTTAAAATTTCCATGAAAACGTGCCGAGTATATTAATAAATCAACAACCTTCATATCATCATAATAATGAACCTCAGATGGCAAATAACCAACGTTTTGCCTAATTTCCTTTGAATGTTTAATGATATCCTTGCCAAAAATTGTTGCACTGCCGCTCGTCGGATAGATGAAATTCAATAGGGTTCTAATTGTTGTACTTTTCCCTGCACCATTCGGACCGATAAACCCAAAAATCTCAGCTTCTTCAATGGAAAAAGAAACATCCATAATCCCTCGATTCTTTTTATAGGATTTCGTTAAATTCTTAAGCTCTACAATACCCACATCTAAACCCTCCTTTTGAGTGCAAACAGATATTGACTGAATAGTCAATTTAATCTTAATATCAATTGACTGATGAGTCAATATTTTCCCTAACATCTATACATATATGACGGATTATAAAAAAAGTGAGAACGCTATTGTAAAATCATTAGCGTTCTCACTTTCACATAAAGGCATTAACCAACCCTCGGGATCATTATCTTCATTTTTTCACAAGTGGATGTAGGGATTTCAAGGATGACCTCCGTTCCAACACCTAGTTTACTTTTTATATTTATTTTTCCGTTCATGCTTTCAATGATTCGAAAAACAACCATCATGCCGAGACCAGTACCATTGCCTGTCATCGTAAAATAAGGTTCTCCTAATTTGCCAAGGATGGTTTCACTCATTCCAGCACCGTTATCTTTTATTGAAATTATGCATAAATCTTCTTTTATTTCAGTTCTTACCTTTATTTGTCCTCCAATAGTCGAGGCTTCTATGCTGTTTTTTAAAATATTTACTAAGGCTTGTACAAATTTAGAGTGATCTCCAGAAACGTGACAAGGGCAACAGCTGGATATATCAAGTTGAATTTTTGCCTGTTCTGCCAAAGGCTTTACAATGTCAACAGACTCAGATAAAACCTTTTGTACCGATATCTGTTCAATTTTATCAGGATATGGCCTTGCAAACGTTAAATAGTCAGATACAACTTTATCAATTCTATCTATCTCCTGCGATGCAATTTCAAAAAAAGCTTCCCTTTTTTCAGTCGGAAGAGACTGATCTTCTTTCAGTAAATGCATCATTCCGCGAACGGTAGTAAGGGGATTCTTCACCTCATGATTAACAGCAGCAGCTAAATGTCCGACAACATCTATCTTAGCTGAATGTAGAAGCTTCATCCGAAGTAAATAGTTCCTCCTAATTGCTTCCAATGATAGATGAACAAGAATAATTCCTATCAGATTGGTAAGCAAGAAGTCCGACCAAAGTTTAAATGAAAACAATTCATTATTATAAAATGAAACCGTTACTAAAATGATAAAGGAAAACATCGTAATCATCGTTGATGCGATCAGTACTTTATTAAAAGTTCTCAAACGAAAATAAAAGGGTCGAATCAAGATCGTTATCGCGGTAAAAAGAAGAGTAGTGATTAAAGTAATAATCACACCAGTAGCTCCGTTAGTTCCTCCGGTAAATAGACGTACGAGAATCGTTTCCACTGTAAGTATAATCCCTACCATTGGACCGCCATAAATAGTTCCGAACCAAAGGGGTACTCTTCTCAAATCAAATTGAACGCCCCCTTCCACATAAAAGGAAAAGACCATACATAGAAGAATAGCTGCAGCAGATGTAAATAAGATGGCATATTTTTGGACAAAAGAACAGTTTGGTTTACTTTCTACCCAAAATTGATGAACAGTCATCGTAATAAGAATAACTAATAAGTTTAAGAGTAAATTGCTGCTTCCATCAATCATCACGCTAATTCCTCCCCCAATAAGATTTAAATTCCAACTCACTTTCCTGCTGCGATTTACCTTTTTCCAATTACTAGTGGCAAGAACAGACCCAATCTAACATAGGAAAAAGGTATGAGGGAAATAAATTTGAATATTAAAATAATAGCATGGATAAAAAAAAATGCCTATAAGGAAATTCCCTGAAATATTTATTTTAATCTTTTCTTTGTATGTATGAATACCTGCCGTCATGGACCATAATGAGTAACAGTGAAAAGCGCAGGAGGTGTAATGGTTTTTGAGAGATGAGTTAACGATATTCTATCGGATTTTTTCAACAACGAAGGAAGCGATTGAAAAATTTATGAGTATGCTGGATCCTGTCATAGAGTTTGCTAAAGATGATCATGAGCGACTATATTACCACCATATTTACGAGGAAGAGGAACAAAGACTTTCTCGACTGGAAATATTAATTCCCCTTATTGCTAAGTTCGAAGGCATAAAAGACGATCATGCATTTACCCCAACAAACAATGAATTTAATCGACTTCTGCAGGAATTAAACCTTGAAAAGTTCGGCTTACATAATTTTGTTGAACACCTGGATTTAGCACTCTTTCAATTTACGGATGAAGAACGGAGCACGTTACTAAAAAAATTAAGAACGGATGCCTATGCTGATTATCAGCAAGTAAAAGAAATGCTGATGGGAATAAATAAGCAATTCGACCATGATTATGTGGATCCACATGCCCATCATGATGAACACCATGACCATTTAGCCACTCCTGTCACGGTACAGGAGATGAAAATGAGTTCAGGAAAAAAAGGATTTACGGTAGGTAGTTTAAGATAATTTTAAAGTGAGGAGAAGAAATGAGTTATTCACCAGATTTGCCTTTTTCTAGTTCAGAGTACAATCATCTTCAGCAGATTGTCATAGATGCTGCCCGGAGACAGTTAATAGGGCGCCGATTTATCGAATTATATGGGCCGCTTGGCAGAGGCGTGCAAAGCATTTTTAACGATATTTACACTGAAAGCCATGAAGCGAAAATTGATTTCCAAGGGTCCTTTGACACAATTATCGAATCAAGCAAACGCGTTAATTATACGATCCCCATGCTCTATAAGGATTTTGTTCTTTATTGGCGTGATATTGAGCAGGCAAAGGTACTGGACATTCCCATCGATTTTTCCAGTGCGGCCAATGCCTCACGTGATGTCGCTATTTTAGAGGATCAGATGATTTTTCACGGATCAAAGGAATTTGATATTCCAGGATTAATGAGTGTAAGAGGACGGCTCACCCACTTAATCAGAAATTGGTATGAGTCAGGAAGCGCCTTTCAGGATGTCGTGGATGCCAGAAATAAATTGCTTGATATGAACCATAATGGACCTTATGCACTTGTCTTGTCCCCAGAGCTTTACTCCCTTTTGCATCGTGTACATAAGGATACGAATGTACTGGAAATTGAGCATGTTCGCGAGCTTGTCACAGACGGTGTTTTTCAATCACCTGTTTTAAAAGGAAAAACAGGCGTACTTGTTAACACTGGCAGGAATAATTTAGATTTAGCCATCTCTGAGGATTTTGATATTGCCTATCTTGGGGATGAAGGCATGAATCATCCATTCCGCGTTTATGAAACAGTCGTTCTTAGAATCAAACAGCCTTCCGCAATTTGTACACTGGATAATCCGGAGAAATAAGGAGTAAGTTTCTTGAATAGAAGGATGCTGACGGTTGGCTCGCTTATTCCGAAAGAAGTGGCAGCGGACTTTGTCGTTCATACGAAAAGCTTAGGTAACAATGATGAAAAAAAATTACCAGTTGCGAAAATAACACCAAAAATAATCGTCTCACAAAATGGGAAAAGTTTTGCCATTCATTTAGTTAAAGGAAGAGTTCTCTTAGATACTGCTCTCAAGCAAGGACAAGCATTGCAATATAAATGCCGCAAAGGAACCTGTGGCCAATGTATAGTGAAAATTGATGCTGGCTCTTTCCTTTTGCAGTCGCCAAATGAACTGGAGCGTAAGAAATTAAAGAATTCATTGAGTGAGGGATTTCGTCTTGCATGCCAGTCAGAATTCAGGGTATAGAAAAAAACGAGGCGGCGACCTCGTTTTTTTCGTATTTAGGCAAATTTTCTATTGAATTGTATTAAATTATCATCTACTGAAAAAGGCAAGGTGATTTCTTTCTTTTCAAGTACTTTTACACTAATATCCCGAACAAGAACCAATGCTTCTCTTTTAAATGTTGGTGTTACAAAGCCATCGTTAATTTCGCATAATCTTTGCAAGTATTGCAATGTATCAGTTAGCATGAGTTGCTTTACTTTTTCGTTGTTTAATTGACAGATCAATTTATATTCTAAGCCCTTCATTATGGCAATTTGATCGACATGAATACAAACATTCATACCTTCTTCGTCAATAAAGCAAAGGGAAACATACTGTCCTTTTGACTTGTCGATATTTGTAAATACGGGGTGTTGGAAGACTTCACCTGAAGTTAACTTCAGCATCGCGGCTTCCGCTGCTCCTCCAATTTTACGCTTATTAGAAATAACCGTTTCAATATCCTTCAAGCCATGCAGCATACTCATGTTGTTCCTCCCAAGAGTGAATTAACTTATTTTCATTGTAGAGAAAATGATAATCATTGTCAATAAGACTTGAACAAGAAGATCATATGCAAAAAATACCGGAAAACTGTATCCGGTATCTGGTGCAAGTTATTCTGTATACGGCTAATCTTTATGGAACCTAGATATTATGAGTCAGATTATTGGACAGATTTGGGGCAGTTTATCAGATTTCCGAAAAAAACTAGTTATCTAGACAGGTTTTGATGTTTTCTCATATTCCTGTCCAAATAAAATCATCTTCCCTTTTTGAACCCATTATTATAATATATCAATCCATATTTTTAACGCAGTTGCAAAAATTAATAAAGCTAATATTATTTGCAAAATTTTTGTATTTACTTTTTTTCCCGCTATTGCTCCTAAAGGGGAGGCAATTAAACTTGCAACTACCATAATGAACGCCGGACCATAATCCACCTGTCCAGTTGTAATCTTTCCAACTGTTGCTCCGATTGAAGAAATAAAAGTAATCGCTAAAGATGAAGCAATGGTCATTCTAGTTGGAATCTTTAATATAACAAGCATAATGGGCACTAATAAAAATGCACCAGCAGCACCAACAATCCCAGCCCCAAGACCAACAACTAATGCAAGTACAGCTGCTAGCCATTTATTAAATTTAACTTGATCTAAAGGGATATCATCAATTCCCTTTTTAGGAATAAACATCATGATAGCTGCAATTAATGCTAATATTCCATAGATCACATTAATTCCGCCCTCTGACATAAGCTTAGAACCGAATCCACCCACAAAGCTTCCAATTAATATACTAACACCCATATAACCAATTAAGGTTTTATTTAAGTAGCCGCCTTTACGATAGGCCCAAACGCCTCCGATTGTTGCGAAGAAAACCTGTACAGCACTGATCCCCGACACTTCGTGAGCACTAAATGCCACTAAACCAAATAATGGCGGGATGTATAGCAGCATCGGGTATTTAATAATCGAACCTCCTATTCCGAGCATCCCGGAAATATATGATCCGATAAACCCAATGAGAAAGATCGTTATAATAAATGATAAGTCCATGTTAAACACCCCTTAAGAAAAGGGAACCATTTTGGCTCCCTTTAGTTTTTACTCCCCTTTTTTAATCCAGAACTTATATACGCCGTTCTCTTCGTCATTTTTCACCAATTCATGCCCACCTGATTTTGACCATGCCGAAATGTCGTTGATAGAGCCTTTGTCTGTTGTATGAACCTCCAGTACTTGCCCAGCTACAAGTTCATTCATCGCCTTTTTCGTTCTTACGATTGGCATTGGACATGCTAATCCTTTTGCGTCTAAAAATTTTGCTGTTTCCATATTGTGATTCCTCCTGATATTTTTATTGTCTAGCCGCAGCATCAAGGCCTTCCACTTGTTATCTCACCGCACAGCGATTTGGACCAATTTCCATTTCACGCTGTTCTTCTTCGGAAGGGGTGATTTTCCCCATATTGGTTTTGCGAATTTCCTGATAAGCATTTGGTTGCGGCGGTAAGTTTTCAGTGACAAGCTTTCTAAATTCATTTTCATCTTCAATATTTAGTCCATGGTTTTTAGCGAATAATGTGCCAAGCTTTTCCGCAACACTGCCATCTTCATTTAATTCTTCAATAATCATAAAGTGTGCTGGCAGAACGATTAGCTCTTCTGATAGTTCACGATAGCGTTTGTATAAGCTTTCACGTAAATCCCCTACCCAGTCTTCCGCAAGTCCAGCCAAATCTGGTCTTCCGATCGAATCAATGAATAAAATATCTCCTGAAAGCAAGTACTTTTCATCCACCACAAAGGAGGTTGAGCCGATTGTATGACCTGGGGTATATAGAGCATGAACATTGATTGCTGTATGTCCAATTGTCACAACATTGCCGTCTTCTAATGGGTTGAATTCAAAAGTTACCTCGGATGCATCCTTTGGCGGCAGCCAGTAAGTTGCACTTGATTTTTCAGCAATCATACGTCCACCGGAGATATGGTCAGCATGCAAGTGTGTATCGAAAACATGGGTGATATTTACGTTCTTACTTTTTGCAAAGTCGAGAAACACATCTGTCATCCGAGTTGCGTCAATGATGACCGCTTCGCCGTTTGAAATAACCATGTAAGATAAGCATCCCTTCCCAATGCGGACAAACTGATAAATCTCTCCTCCGTCATTTAGATCCCCGATTTTGATGGGTTCTAAATGCTCGCTCCATGCCTTCATTCCTCCTTCTAGATATGAAACTTCCCGGCCGGCTTCTGAAAGCATTTCTGCTACAAAAATGGATGAGCCTTCTTTTGCACACGCTACTAAAATATCTTTATCAGCAGGTAGTTTATCAAGGATACCCTCCACCCCATCAAGTAAATCAAAGTATGGGATATTTAAGTATTCGAATTTTTCCCCTTCGATTTTCCAGTCTTGAAAATCTCCTTCATTGCGAACATCTAAAATAAATAATTCTTCTTTGTTTACAACCTTCTTTGCTGCTTCTTTAGCTGTCATGATATTTACAGACACCTCTCGATTACCCCCTATGGTATTATTTATTTTAAAAAAATTTAGCTTGGAGCCATTTTATTAATTCCGATTAGACCCATGATGTCAGGGACGCTCCTTGACACCCTTTCGCTCAGTAAAACTGTTCTGAAGGGCGTTATAAACACTTCTTAACTACCTTCCTTTCGGAAATACTGTCCTGAAGGTCGTTATAGACACTTCTTAGCCACCTTCCACTCAGAAAAGCTGCCCTGAAGGTCGTTATAATCACTTCTTAACTACCTTCCACTCAGAAAAGCCGCTCTGAAGGTCGTTATAATCACTTCTTAACTACTTTCCACTCAGAAATACTGCCCTAAAGGTCGTTATAGACACTTCTTAACCACCCTTCGTTCTTGAAAAACTCCTCCCGCGGTCGTTATGAACCCTCTACACTAACTTTTAGTCTCCTCGATACCTGTTGTTTTGCCAGACCATTCACTCATGCCTGGGACAACATTGAATACTTTTGTAAAACCCTTCTCAGAGAGTTTTTGTGCAGCAAAGTCACTGCGATTTCCGGTACGGCATACAACATAAATTTCATTTTCCAGTTGTAGCTCACCTATACGTTCATCCAATTCACCTAGCGAGATAGAGATTGCTTGAGGAATATGGTTAAAGACAAATTCCGCTGATTCTCTTACATCTAGTACAACTATGCTCTCATCTCCTCCAAGCTTTTGTTCAAGCTCCTCATTAGATACAACATCTGGATGTTTTCTTTCAACAGATTCCTCTCCATCTGACTTTCTTAAGTAATGCTTTAGTACCGCCCCTTCCTCTAACGTTCCTAAATAATGGTGACCCGAGCTTTTAGCCCAAGCTTGAATATCCGCTTTCGATCCATTGTCTGTTGCTTGGACCTCAAGAACCTGGCCTTCTTCAAGATTCGTCATAGCCTTCTTTGTTTTCACAATTGGCATCGGGCAAGCAAGACCCTTAGCATCTAGTACCACGTCTGTTTTAATTGATTTCATCATTAAACCTCCCATTTTTACCCATAGGGGTATTGTTTTGTGTAAAAAAATTATTCCATTTCGCCTTCCCAATCAAGCATTCCGCCTACCATATTGATAACTTTAAAGCCATAGCGTTCAAGCAGCTGGCAAGCACGTCCGCTTCTTCCTCCTGAACGGCAAACTATGATATATTCCTTCGATTTATCAAGTTCATGCATACGGAACTCAAGTAATCCCAATGGAATATGCTGTGCTCCCGGAATTTTTCCTGCAGCTACCTCATCCACTTCGCGTACATCAATAAGATTTAGCGGCTGAGCCTCCATTATTAATTCTTTCACTTCATTTGCAGTTAGCTGTTTCATTACATTCACTCCTCGTATCTTTAGATAAACAGGTTCACATTTCCATTTTCTGCATCAGCAAGATAAGCTGCAACACCGGCATATTCAACATTGTCGAGCAGCTCTTCTTCCTTTAGTCCAAGCAAATCCATTGTCATTGTACATGCAACAAGCTTAACATCTAATTCTTGAGCCATTTCAATCAGCTGTGGCAATGTCATGGCATTATGCTTCTTAATTACATCCTTAATCATTTTAGGCCCAAATCCGGCAAAATTCATTTTCGATAAGCCCATTTTATCAGCGCCTTTAGGCATCATTTTTGCAAACATCTTCTCGATAAAGCCTTTCTTAATCATCCGTTCTTCATCTGTTCGCAGGGCATTTAATCCCCAAAACGTATGGAAAATCGTTACTTCATGATCGTATGCCGCAGCACCATTTGCAATAATATAAGCAGCCATTGCTTTATCGTAATCCCCACTGAACAGGATAATATTTGTTGATTTTTTCTGAGTCATTGTAACCCTCCTAATTTTATTTTTACCCTTACCCCTATGGGTATAATATTAATGAAAATAAAAAAGAGTGTCAACCCTTTTTTAATCTATCTGCTTTTTACAAGCAGATTTACTGCTTCCTTAACTAATTCTTCTGTATTTCCCTCACCATTTTCTTCTGCATTTCTCACACATTCTACTAAATTTGAACTAACGATGACCCCAATTGTACGATCAATCGCAGATCTAGCAGCAGAGAGTTGTGTAATTACATCCTTACAGTCCTTTTCCTCTTCCATCATCTTTAGGATTCCCCTCAGCTGCCCTTCAATGCGCTTAACCCTATTTTTCATTTGATCATTGAAATCCATGATTATTCTCCTTTCTAATAATCTTTGCAGGGGCAATCTGTTAATGTATACCCTGCAATTGTATACCCTCTTTTTCTTAAAAAGCGGATACTCATGTTTCTTTCCAAATAATCTGATGCGATCACATGAATGGTTTTACTGGATATATCAGAATAATGCCTCTTCATATATGCGTATGGAATATTAATAGCTCCTGAAACAGGATCTTTATATGATTGATTATAATCTCTAACATCAACAATTTCTATTGAATCTGCAGGATGGCTGAGTGACTCCGTACACTTAACATTTCCAACTGGGCAGTATCTTATATACAAAGCACCAATAATGATGCTGAATGATAGTATAAATAAAATGACCATTTGAATCACCCTTGTTTATTTTTTTAATGACTAGCCTTATCTTATACCCCTATAGGTATAATGTCAACAATTAAAAAGAATCCAGCTTATACAAAGTTGGATTCTCTTCCTATCTTNNCTAAATAATAAAATAAGCTAATACAGATAGAATAATAGACGTAATCCCCATCGCAATTAATGGCTTTAGTGCTTTCGTACGCAGATCGCGAAGGCTGACATTTAGCCCTAGTCCGACCATCGCTGCTGTTAAGCACCAAGTTGTCAGAGTCGCTACTCCATTCATAAATCCATCTGAAACCGGAATTTTCGGGCCAAGTATATAGCTTCCAATTACACTCATAATGATAAAACCAATTAAGAACCATGGGAATTCAATTTTCGCGTTATTATCACCCGTGTTTTTTTTCCTCATCAAATACATGAAAACAAAACAGAGAGGAACGAGCAAGAATACCCTGCCGAGTTTTGCCAACAGCCCAATTGCCAGTGCATCCTGGCCGCCAGGTGCTGCTGCCAATGCAACGTGTGCAATTTCATGCAGACTAATGCCGGACCAAATGCCATATTCTACATCTGTCAAAGGCAGAATCGGACGCAGGATGGTATAAATAATCGCAAAAATCGTACCAACTAGTGCGATTATTCCTACGCCAATTGCTGTTTCTTCATCCTTCGATTTAATAATCGGCGCGATTGCAGCAATGGCAGCGGCTCCACATACCCCCGTCCCTACCCCGACAAGAAGGGAGATGTTTTTATCCGCTTTCATTAAACGAGCGAGCCAAACTGTTAAGAGAATCGCAAAAATAATGACACCTGCATCTCGTATGAGCAAGCCTAAACCATCACTTAGCACGGTTCCAATATTTAGCTTGAGCCCATATAAAATAATGGCAAAACGTAATAATTTCTTTGATGAAAATGTAATTCCTGCACGAAAAAACTCTGGATACCCTAATAAATTTCGATACAAAATAGCAATTACAATTGCCGATGCTAGCTGCCCAACATGATCAAATCCAGGTGCCTTTGCTAATAAAAAGCCTAAAAAGGCAATTAGAAATGTAAAAGCGATGCCGCCAGCCCATTTTCCCAACGGGGCTGGTTTTTTTTCTGGCTGAATTGGCTCCTTACTAGTTGTAAGTGCTCTTGCGTGTGCTCCCATATTTTCACCACCAAAATATCATCTGTTCATTCAGCATAATACTTTTTTTACAATAAGAAAAATAATAATTTATAATAGTGATGATAAGTAAATTCATATAGTAAATGGGTGGTGTGAAGATGGATCAGCAGTTAGCAGTTTTTGTGATGGTCGCGGAAAAGCAGAATTTCTCTCGTGCAGCGGAAGAATTACATATGACACAGCCAGCAGTCAGTCAATATATTCAAGCATTAGAACGAACAATGGGAACGATTCTTTTAGAGCGCAGCAATAAATATGTCCGCTTAAATAAAGCAGGGGAAATTGTTTACCATCATGCAAAGGAAATTATCGGACTCTATTCAAAAATGAACTTTCTTATTGATGATTTAACGAATAAACCGAGTGGGGCACTTTCTATCGGAGCAAGCTATTCTTACGGTGAGTATATCTTGCCTCATTTGATTGCAAAAATGCAAAAAAAATACCCTCTGATCAACCCTTCCATTACGATTGGGAATACAAAGGAAATTGCTGAATTGGTACTTGGACACCAATTAGATATTGGGATTGTAGAAGGGGAATACAAAAATAACCACTTAGTCGTAGAGCCATTTGCTGTAGATACGATGAGCATTGTAGCTTCTCCTCAAAATAGGTTTGCCCAAATAAAGGGAGAAGTTCCCCTGACTGAATTAGAAAATGAAACATGGATTTGCCGGGAAACTGGTTCTGGGACGAGAGAAGCTGCTGAAAAAATGTTTTCAAACTATGAAATAACTCCAAAAAAACTTTTAGTGTTCGGCAGTACACAAATAATCAAGGAATCGGTTGAAGCTGGTTTAGGCATTAGCTTATTATCTGATTGGACGATTCGAAAGGAACTTTCTCTTGGGACATTAAAAGTATTAAAGGTGAAGGACCTTTCCATTACTCGTGACTTTTCAACTGTGTTAAGTTCTCCCTTTGAGACAAAAGCATTGAAGGTTTTCCTGGAAATTATTAAACAGAATACGAAAATAAAATAGAAAAGTTTTAAAGGACATACAACTAGTGATTTCTTGTCTCTATATCCTTTAACAGTGATTTAAAGTACATACATTGGATGATTTCTTGATTCTATGTCCTTTAACCGGATTGTTTTGGTGATGTTCTGTTGTGAATCTATCTTTTTGTTCTATAATAAAAGAGAGGTGAGCAGCTTGGCACGGGAACGGAAATTTTCGATTGATGAACTTTTTAGAACAACGAAGGAGTTATTGCTTCTTCATGGATATGAAGGGTTTACCTTTAGTCTTCTAGCAGATCGCCTAGAGATTTCTAGAGGCACATTGTATAAATACTACGATAATAAAGAAGAGCTAATTACCGATTACATGCTCGATGAAATGGAAAAGTTTCTTCTAAAGCTGCAGAAGATTACGGAATTCGATGGCTTTGAAGCCCAATTCAATGAACTCCTCGCGCTTATTTTTGAGCATTCGGAAATCCATCAAATTATTATCATTGCACTGCAGATACCAGCAAATATATCTAAAAAAGTAACATTAAATAAAGCAAAACTGGATGTACAGCATCTTGATATGTATAAACATTTACAAAATTTTATTGATTTAGGGAGAGCAGAAAAAATATTAAATCCTCAAATTCCGGACGGTCTTATCCTAGGCTTTATTTTTCAAACCATTGCAATTCCGAATCACACAAGAGTACCCGCTGAGGAATGGGTGAGCTCGATTAAAGAAATTATTTGTCACGGAATGTTTACAAAAAACAATTGACACTACTGTCACCTTTAAAAGATAATATTGGTGACAATAGTGTCTTTTATTTTTCATTAAAGTGACAGTTGTGTCACTAGCTTAAAAAGAAAGGGTTGTATAAATGAAAACCTTCCTGCATTTCATTACCGACCGAGTCACAACAAGAAAAGGCATGTGGATCACCCTAGCCATATGGCTTGTATTGACAATGGGCTTAGCTCTATTTGCTCCTAGCGCAAAAGATTACCAGGTTTCTTCTATCGATACACTGCCAAAGGATGCACAATCGGTTATTGCCCAAAATAAATTGGACACATATTTTAAAGACAATGATGGTCTGCCTGCTATATTAGTCTTTCAATCTAAGGATGGGGAAATTGAATATCAGCAACTTGCTGATCTTTTTGACAGGATTGCTGGGGAAAATATTAAAGGTGTACAGCAAGTTATTCCTTTATCCTCCATCCCTCCACAAGCAGCGGGCGGATTTTTCTCGGATGATAAACAGACAGCTGTTGTTCCGTTAATATTCGATTCTTCGTTTGAAATTAAAGAAATTAAACAATCGAAGGAAAAAATCGAGAAGCTTGTTAAAGATCATTCAGATTTAACCTTATATGTCACAGGCCCTGCTGGTATTGGAATTGATACGCTGGATTTATTCTCAAGGGCCGATGTCGTGCTTATTTTATCAACAGTGGGATTAATTTTAGTTCTTTTGGTTATTATTTATCGTTCTCCATTGCTGGCTCTAATTCCGCTTCTTGCAGCCGCCTTCGTCTATGAAGTGGTCATGCAAACGCTTGGATTAATGGGTGCAGCCGGGCTCATTATGAGTAATCAAACACTTTCTATTATGACCATCCTTTTATTCGCGGCAGTTATTGATTATTCCCTTTTCGTATTTTCAAGATACCGTGAAGAGTTAAAAAACTTTGAAAGTAAATATGATGCAATGCAAGCGGCAATGCGTGAAACTGGGATGCCTGTTTTCTTTTCAGGGGGAACGGTGTTAGCTGCCATGCTCGTACTATTCTTTGCTCAATTTGGAGATTACAAAAATTTCGCTCCGACCTTTGGAACAACGATGGTCATTATTATGCTCGCATCCGTTACGCTCATTCCAGCGTTATTTACACTTTTCGGAAGGAAATCATTTTGGCCGAAGATTCCTCGTGTCGGAGAGACCTTCATTCCAAAGCATTCCTTTTGGAGCCGGACTGGACGATTTGTTGTCCAAAAACCTGGTCTTTCTGTTGCCGTCATTGGGATCGTTCTCCTTGTTTCAGCAAGTAATATGTTCAATATGCAATACGAATTTGACACAATGAAGTCCTTCCCAGACGATATGCCATCAAGGGTAGGCTATGATATTCTTGAGGAAAACTTCCATAAAGGAGATCTCGCGCCTACCACTGTATTATTTGAGTCACCTGACATCGTAGCAGACGAACAGCAGGAGGCATTGAAAAAAGCGTTAGAAGGTCAGCCTTTAGTTAATAATGTCCGTATAAATGGAATATCAGATAACCAAAAGGTAATTAATTATAGCCTAACTTTCGATGAAAGCCCGTATGCTATTGAAACAATGGACGCCTTAGAGAAAATTAGGGATGACGCTAAGGAAATTGTGGCTAAAAGCCAAATGACAGGAAACCTTTATTTTGCTGGGGAAACGGCATCAAAAGTTGATGAGCGTGCCATTAATGATCGAGATTTGATTGTTATTGTCGTATTAGAAACAATACTCATCTTTGGCTTGCTTATCCTTTTAACAAAATCAGTTAAAATGCCCATTTATATGATGGGGACCATCTTAATCTCCTTCCTGGCTGCTTTAGGTTTAGGAATGTTTCTAACCAATCTTTTCTTTGATATTCATACAATAAGTGACCGTGTTCCACTATACTCCTTTGTTTTCCTAGTTGCGCTCGGAATCGATTACAATATTATTCTAATCTCAAGGTATCAAGAGGAAAGACGAAAGCATTCCGTGAAGGAAGCAGTTGAAATAGCCGTTGCGAATACTGGCGGCGTCATATCTTCAGCTGGTATTATTTTAGCGGCAACCTTTGCCGTCCTAATGACTCAGCCGGTTGAATTATTATTTGTCTTTGGATTTATTGTCGCTGTCGGCATTTTATTAGATACGTTTTTAATCAGAGGTATATTACTTCCTGGGCTTATTGTTTTATTTGAAAAAGAAAAAGCAAGTAAAAGTAAAGCAAATTAATTTTTCAAAGCCGGTATCGGCAGCCTGAAAGCAGATGCCGGCTTTCTCAATGCCAATTTTTTCACATTAACATTCATAGGAATGTCATCGTCCTTAGTGCGGAAAATAAAATGTAAATACATAGGACGGAGCTAAATAATGAAAAAATGGTGGGTTCTTTCGTTTTATTTAGTGATCTTAATAATCGGTTTATTTAATAAAGATTTGATTTTTGCATGGATTCAAAAGAGTGACCCAAGTGACCTTCCCCTCATGTTTTTCCTTTCTGTATTGACAGCAGCCATCCCGTTTATTCCCTTTACCTTATTTGCAGGTTTAATGGGAGCAAAATATGGGGTGCTGATTGGTACATTAATCAATTGGACTGGTGGATTTTTAGCAGCCATTCTCTATTTTTTCTTAGCACGCATTTTCTTTCGAAACCATTTCAGTCATTATTTAAAGCGAATTAATAGAATTCAAAGATTTCAGCATATGCTTGAGAAAAATGCTTTTATCGCCATCCTCCTTGTTCGGCTGTCGGCTATTTTGCCTCCGCCAGTTGTTAATATATATACAGGAGTGAGCAATATTTCCTTTGGCACTTACTTTACTGCCACTGCATTTGGGCTCATGCCGCCCATGTTTATGGTCGCCTTCAGCGGGAAACAAATTTTCTCATCGATCCTGTTTCTTTCAATCGGATTATGTATTTACGTATTATTTTTGCTTTGCATTTTTTTAGTTTATAGGTATTGGTCTATGCAGACATCCAAACTAAATTAGATCATCAAGCTATCCTTTAATCCCTATTATATGGGAAATTCCGCCATGGTGCTGCTGCCATCAATTGCATGTAATAATGGCGATATTTTTCCTGTATAATCGGGGATATGGAAGGAGTGATTTAATTTTGATGATTGTACTTTTCGCTGTATTGGCGGGTTTTCTTTATTACCTTCTAAAAATGGCTAATAGAAACACGAAAGATATCGTGATTAATAAAGTTAAAGTTCATAATGAATCAACAAATAGACATGCTCCAAAGCTAAATATTCTTCATCTATCTGATTTGCATCTTGAAAATATTTCAATTTCCCCTGACGAGCTTTATGTAAAGTTGAAAGCTGAATCCATTGATCTCATTGCTCTTACTGGAGATTTCCTCGACCGTAAACGTACGATTCCTAAGCTAGTGCCTTATTTAAAAATTCTTAATCAATTACAACCTAAACATGGCATTTATGCTGTATTGGGGAACCATGACTATGTTCTGCGGAATCAAAACTTGCAAGCATTATTAGATACACTCGAAACCTATAACTGCAAAGTATTGAAAAATGAAAATGATGTAATCATGGTTGATGGGTGTCCAGTCAATATTATTGGCATTGATGACTTTAGTACAAAGCGAAGTGACCTTGATGTCTCATACAATGGAATTAAGCAAGGGACAAATTTAGTTTTAACCCATGACCCTAATATTGTTCTGCATATGAAGAAATACCATTTTGATTATTTGTTAGCCGGTCATTTCCATGGAGGGCAAATTTGCTATCCGAAAGCCTATCATCTTGTGAAAATGGGGAAGCTCGCAAGGATGAATATTACAAAAGGATTTCATACCCAGGATGGAAAGCCTTATTATATTAGCGAGGGGCTTGGTCAAACTGGCGTGAATATCCGTGTCGGAAGCCGACCAGAAATAACGTTTCATGAGTTAACCTTAGCTGCAAACGATAGAAGGGCTGCAGCGGCTATATAAGAAAAAAGCTGTTCTTTTATAACAGCTTTTTCTTATTCCTTCATTAATTTCTATACATTTCGGATAGTTTGTTTGTGGACATAAATAAGTAATTTGGCTTTCGATTTTTTAGAGACTCCCAGGAGGTATGTTTGTTGGATAGAAGCTCTATCGGGAAAAAGGCAAACCATTTAAACCATTTATAAACGGGGCTGTATATATCTACAACCTCAAAACCGAGCCGTTCACAGCCTTTATTCAGCATCGTAATGCCGACGATCCCTTTAACCATATATGCTTGACGGCATTCCCGAATATAAATCTCCACCTCAGGAAGAGATTTTTGGACATATTGATAAATAAATTTCGCTTTTTTCAAATCACTCTTTATGTCTTTTAGTTCTATTAATAACTTGGCATTGTGGAGATGAATTTTGACTAGCGTGTCATTTTTATTGATTCGAGTTCCGTCAGATAGGACCACATTTCTCCCTTTGTATTTTGTTATTCGAATCCTGAAAATATTGCTTTTTGCCCCTTCACACGGAAGTAAGGTAAGGCGTGAAAAGAAATAATAAATCGGATCAAACCAATTCCAAATCGAAAGAACATATCCTCTCATACTTCCTGTTTCTCCTTCATCTGTTTCCTTTTCCCACTTATTTTTCTTCGATAAGTCAAATATTATTTGTGGAAAAATATCGCTAGAAGAGACAAGAAATCAAGGGACAAATTCTGTAACTCCTGTTTGTTCATCCTTAATAATACCGATTCCGCCTATTACTTCTATTTGCGCACCAAATGATTGAAAAAAGTCCCCTGCCACAGCTATTCTCTGTGCATTTATAAACTGTTCTCTATCTAGCGCTGACAATTCTTTTGTAACCCCTAATGCTTCTAACAATTGTCCAATAGCTTGCACCCATAAACCAAACAGGAGCTTTTTCTCCGGCTCTGAATCATGTTTGTCGTCTGATATACTAAATAGCTTCGATACCAAAATGGCTTTACTAAATGCTGCCGTAGCTTGAAACCAAACGACTGCCTCTATTTGCTCTTCCAGCTGAAGCTTTAAGCTCTCAATATCTGCATTTGTTTGCTTTTCCGTTTTTGTTTGATTTTCGGTTTTTTTTTGCTTTTCCGCTTTTGTTTGATTTTCAGCTTTTGTGTTTTTACCGGTCATCTTTATCCACTCCATTACATCAACGGGCTTACATCATTACTATTCGAACTGGGGTGTTTTCGTGATTAACAGTAAAAGTGCATTATTTATATAAAAAGACTTTTAATTGGCTGCTCTTATCTATGGTTACTAATAATACATCGTTAAGCTCAACATTATGATTGGTTTTCAAGGCAGATAGGAGCCAGCTTTCATCTTTGCCCATTTGCTGCAATGCCGACTTTTCAATATTCCCTTCCTTCACAACCGTTTTTGGAAAATCAAACGGCTCCGTTATGATATTCAAATCACCCCGAGTAACCGTTTGAAAGTTGGGACTTACGAAAAAGGAGATGGTTCCATCAGGCTCCCATAAAGCGAGTGCTACTTTTTTTACATCATCAATTTTTTCTTTTCTGGCTTCAGATAATATATAGTCTACTGACACTCTTGCTTTCGTTAAGTTTTTATAAATGAATTGTCCGTTTTTAATCAAGGGAAATGGGTTAGGCAAAACAAATTTTCTTAGTTTTTTTGATTTTAATACTAAGAAAACGCTTGATACATATAAAATGACAAGTGCACTCATCGAAATCATTGATCCTTTTAGGCCTAATCGTTCATCTGACAGAGGGTGAGCTATGATATTGCCAAAGACTACAGCAATAGCAAAATCGAGCAAATTTAGCTGTGAAATAGATCGCTGCCCCATTAGTTTTGCAATAATAATCATAAAAAAATAGATTACAACAGCTCTTAAAATCCATTGCATGGCAGTAAGTGTTTCTTGACCATAAAAAAAGTCCATATGAACTTCTCCCTCCGGACATCTTCGGTATGTACATATTGATAACATACCCGAAAAGCACAAGGCTGATTACTTCTTTAGTAATCAGCTCCTTCTAGCTATCACTTTAATTATTCAATTTCACCGATGAAAATGTCCGTTATCCAGTTTATTAAGGACATTTTAGTAAAAGAATGAAATCCAGTATTTTAAGCCCATACTAATATGAATGTTTATTTAATGTTCAGTAATAACTCCTTAGAGGTGATTCACATCATGCCAATGCTTAAACTGGATAACGATGTTAATCTTTATTATTCAATTAACGGAAAAGGAACTCCTATTGTTTTTATTCATCCCCCAGTCATCACTTCAGTTAATTTTACATACCAAATGGAGGATCTATCTCAACATTTCCAAATCATCACTTTTGATATTCGGGGCCATGGGCTGAGTGATTTTTCCAAATCCCCCCTTACATACCCGCTTATTGCAAAAGATATTCAAGCTTTATTAGATCATTTGCAAATTGAGAAAGCCTATATATGCGGATATTCTTCTGGTGGTTCGATTGTTCTGGAATATTTGCTGACTTTTCCTGATCGAGCATTAGGCGGAATATTGGTTAGTGGTATGCCCGATGTGAATGATGAATATTTAAGAAAACGGATTTCTATGGCCATTAAACTAGCAGAGGCTGGGGCGAAAAAGGTATTAGCTTGGACGATTTCTATTGGCAATGCCAACACCAAAGACTTATTCAAAATCATGTTCTCTGAGGCTTGCAAAGGGGACATCAGAAATATGGAGCAATATTTTCGTTATAGCTTGCAATATAATTGTACAAACCGGCTCGAAGAAATTCCGCATCCAATTTTACTCGTTTATGGCAATAAAGATAAACCCTTTCATCAATATGCCCAGCTTCTGCATGAAAAATTGACGAACAATGTAATACGGTTTATTGAAGAAAATCATCGTATTCCTACAAAGGCAGCTAAGGAGCTAAATGAATGTATCAAGCAGTTTTGTCTCTCACACTAGCCAAATCTAGACGGAAACTCGTAAAAAAAAACACCAATCAGCTGTACATGATTGGTGCTTTCCTTTACCTTATTTTGCAAATCGATGTTTTCCAATCGTTACAGTCACTTGTCTTGAAAAAACCCATTTGCTTGTTGATGTTTTTGGATTAAAGAAATACAACGATCCTCTTCCTTGCCCTCTAAATGCTAATGCCTCATCGACTGCTTTCTTTGAGGACAGGTCAGCGGGTTGGTTAATCGCTCCATTTTGAACAGGTGTAAAGGCATAGTGCCCGCTTACTTTTTCATAGATGACACCTGAAACTGTATTTGGGAAAAGTGGACTATCAAGACGGTTTAAGACAACGGTTGCCACTGCCACTTTTCCTGCGTAAGGCTCACCCTTAGCTTCGGCATGGACAAGACGAGCGATTAGTTCTTTTTCTGCAGCAGTAATTTTTGAATTGGGGATCAGGATTTTCTCGCCAGCATAAAGTAAATCACTAGTCCTGTTATTTACTTTTTTCAAGTGAGGCACGGAAATTCCATATTGATTTGCAATCGTCCAATAGGATTGTCCTTTATGTACGATATGGGTATTCGTTGCTGCATTCGACTCAGCTGCAAATCCAAAAAGTGATAATGATAGTGCACCCGTGATGAATAGCTTCTTCATTTTTTTCATGCTAGTTTTCCTCCTACTTCCGTAAAGAATCTCTAATTAAAGGCTAGCATATGTAACATTATGAATCCTCGTCCAAAATGTGGCATCTTAGGCAACGGCTGATTTGTGCCTGTCGTTACTAAGGCGAGCTATTCAGTGGTAAAAAGATGAAATATGTTTTGAAGTGCACCGATTACAAAACTTGGATGATATATGACATTATTATTTCGTATATGTAACAGACCTCTGGCCTTTTGGAGGGATATTACTATTTGGCTGACAAACTACCTAATCTGGCTGATAAATCATTTAACCTCACGGACAAAATGTAATATCCTAAGAAATTTAACAATAAACCCGAATCGTATCAAATTTGAAATTGACTTTCGAGGATTTTTTTACTCATAACGCCGCCCTCTTATACCTATATAGGGTATATTGTTGTAAAAAGAAACCGTGCTATTGCTAGCACGGTTTCTTTTTACTTCACATCATAGCCTTGGTCATCAATAGCTTCTTTAATATTATCCAAAGATACTTCATTAGATCTGTACTCTACATCCACAGTCCCATTTTTCAGATCTACTTTCACGCTTTCAACACCAGCTAATTCTCCTACACCGACTTCTACAGCCTTAACGCAGTGACCACATGACATCCCAGCTACATTTAATGTTACTTTTTCCATTATTCAACAGCTCCTTATTTTTTCATTAATTTTTGAATCGTAATTAGGACTTCATCCAGAACTTCCATGTCCCCTTCATTAAGTCGATCCACTACACAAGTTTTCAAGTGACCTTCAAGCAGAATTTTTGCAACGCTATTTAAGGCAGATTGAGTAGCGGATATTTGTGTAATTACATCATCGCAATAAGTGTCTCTTTCGATCAGCCCTTTAATCCCGCGGATTTGGCCTTCAATTCGGTTTAATCGAGTGACTAGATTTTTCTTTACTTTATCTGAATGGTGACTTTTTCGCTCACTATGTGAATTACAGCAGCTTTCATCTTCTGAAAACAACTTTTCATCTTCTTGATTGGATACCATAGGATCCCTCCTTAATTCGAATTATATTATACCCCCGTATAGTATGTAAAGCTCAAATAAAGTTTTTCTGAAAAAAATGGAATTTTTGTGAACTTAGCCATAATCAAGGGTATTAATTCATTATAATTAATATTATTTTACTTCCCGCTAAATTTCTTCAAACTTATAAAGTAAAATAGATATATTA